>JAFGXD010000003.1 GCA_016936815.1 Bacteroidales bacterium | reverse complement strand
TCCGATGGAGAATTCCAGCCTTCTTTCGATGAAACAGTGAGAGGAACAAACGTGTTTATTATTCAATCTACACACACACCTACAGAAAACCTGTTTGAGCTATTATTAATGATTGACGCTGCCAATAGAGCATCTGCATACAAAATTGTAGCTGTAATTCCTTATTTCGGATTTGCCCGTCAGGATAGAAAAGACAAACCCAGAGTTTCTATTGGAGCTAAATTAATTGCCGATTTGCTGCATGCTGCCGGTGTAAGCAGAGTAATGACAATGGATTTACACGCCGACCAAATTCAGGGATTTTTTAATGTTCCTGTTGATCATATTTACGCTTCTTCATTATTTGTTCCATATATTAAATCATTGAATATTGAAGATTTAGTTATTGCTTCACCCGATATGGGCGGAACAAAACGAGCAAATGCCTATTCTAGATTTCTAGAAGCACCAATGGTAATTTGTCACAAATCGCGCGAAAAAGCCAATGAGGTTGGAGATATGACTGTTATTGGTGATGTTGAAGGCAAAAATGTTATTATTCTTGATGATATGATTGACACAGCAGGAACAATAACAAAAGCCGCCGACATGATGATAGAAAAAGGAGCAAAAAGCGTTAGAGCTGTCGCAACACACCCTGTTCTTTCAGGTCCTGCTTACGATAGAATAGAAAAATCGAAAATTGAAGAAGTTATTGTAACAGATTCAATACCTCTTACAAAGCAAAGTAACAAGATAAAAGTATTAACTGTGGCCGATTTGTTTGCAGAAGTAATTGACAAGGTTTACAACTATAAATCTATTAGTCAGACTTTTATTGTATAAGCCCCCTACTCTACAACAAGCTTCTTTACAACCGTCCCTGTATTATAATTAAAATGCAGAAGATAAATACCTGCAGAAAATTCTGAGAGGTCAATACTCTCATTTCCACCTTTTAGGTCTTTTCTCAAAAGCATCCTTCCTTGCATATCGCTTATAATCAGTTGCAAAGAAGCTACGTCGCTTGAACTTGTAATGTTTAGAAAATCTACTACCGGATTTGGATAAAATGCAATAAAGGGCTCGCTGCTGTTTTCATTTATTGCACTAACATTCGATTCGTAGTTAATTGTCCACCCCCCTCCTCTTTGCGTTTTGTTTGTTCTCCAGGTAAATCTTAATTGCGATGAATAAACAATAAAAGGCTCAGGCAATACATTTCCGGTGAAGGTATCTACAAGAACATTGTTTGTATTATCGAAAATTCTTAAATAATCCGGACCATCTTCGGTGTTTAATTCAGTAAAAGTAATAAGTATATTTTCTGCATCTGTAGGTTGAATATTCCAACGGCAATAAGCTTCATTATAATACTCATAAATGCCACTTCCATCGTTTACAGTATCGGAAGCATTATAGAAATTCTGCAAAGTCATTGTGCAAAAAACCGGTATTTCTGAAACATATTCAACCAAAAAGCCTTCAGCCTGATTGTCGCTATCAGATAGAAAATGAAGAAATAATTCATTACCGTCAATTTGCAAAGAAGCAGGCAAATCGCTACCTGTAAAAGCTCCTAAAAGGTTTCCTGTTTCATCAGAACCTTCGTAAACGTATAAAACATCGGTATTGTGAAGATTAAATTTCAAGAAATTCAAAGAAATAGAACTAACAGAATCGCCGGGAGCAATAAGCCATGAGCAATCGGAATTAGATTCATAATTAAACAATGGTCCTGAACCGTCATCAATTGCACCCCTGTATGTATTTAGTATTTTTAGACCGTCGCAGTAATGTGGGTAATTGGTTTTTGGATACGAATAAGCTATCATTTCATGATTAAGATTTAAATTCGCACCGCCGGGACTAAGATTTTCAATATTAAAAAATCCATCGTACGCACCTCCCCAACCCCAGTTAAAATGGAAGAAAGAGGTATCCTGATAAGCATCGCAAACAAAAGCATGTCCACTTTGATAAATAGTATCTGACCAACCGGCATAATAAATTGGCATTCCATTATCAAGTTGCATTATTAGAGTATCCACCCAATCAAAATTCTCGTCAATGCTATCTCTGAAGTAATATCTTGTTTCATCCAAATAATCGAAAAAATTTCTCATAGTATAAGCACCTTTATGGTTATACATTCCTGAACCCGATGGTCCGTACACCATATCAACAGAAACGCCAATATTATATAGTAATTTAGCAATTTCATCGTTAAAGAACTCTATTTCAGTACCCATAGCATCCCAATTGTAAGTTTGAGCAGAAAAATCGACCTCTTGAACGCCATAATTAGCATCTTCGTAAGAATAGAATCCTGTGCCTGTTTGAGGGTGACGGTAATAATTCATAACCTGACCAATAGCTGCAGCAACACAACCTGCCAGAGTTCTTCCACCCGGGCCTGCATTATCGACAGGACACATTCCATTGTACCATTTATCCTGATTCCAACGTGAAGTAAGCAAAGGATCAATTGATCGAGTTGGAGTAAATCTGCCATCTAAAGTTTTATTTTCAATTAGATATTTCCACAACAAATTGTTATTATTTTCGACAAAATTACCTGATTTTAAAGAACTTGAAATTTGGTTTGAATAATTATTCATCCACCAAACAAAAGCCGGAGCCTGATTTTCTTCAGGGCAAACTGAGTTAAAAGAATAAGCCAGAACAGGAAAAAATCTTTGGTCGGCAGAAAGAATTACAAATTTATTTTCCTTAAAGTTTACAACATGAAAAACAGTAATATCATCTTTTTTAACGGAATATGCATCTTGAACCGATAATTCCGATAAGTCTTTATTTCTATCTGACAGAAAGGTAATTGCAGCTTTTTCAGCAGACAACAAATCGATAGATTGAGAATAGGATGTATTTACTAGAATAAGCAAAGTAATAAGAAAGAAGAAAGAGTTAGTCATATTTGTATTTTTTTGTAAAAGTAATAAAAACCGTAAAAAAAAATTCTTAATTAATAGTGAAAAGCATTTTTTTTTGAAAAGGTATTGCAGAAAGGGAAAATAATTCTACTTTTGCAGCGGAGAAATGGCAGAGTGGTCGAATGCGGCGGTCTTGAAAACCGTTGTACGGCAACGTACCGGGGGTTCGAATCCCTCTTTCTCCGC
>JAFGXD010000192.1 GCA_016936815.1 Bacteroidales bacterium | reverse complement strand
GCGGCTATCCTTCTCCCTCAGAACCCAACCGAAACGACATGCTGTCATTCCGCGTGGAGCAGCCGTAGGCTGCGGAACTAGGAATCTTTTACGAAAAAATCATGGATGTTTCATAATTGAACAAATGCTATTTACTTTTGTATTATTTTGTATTAACTTTGTAAAAAAAACAAAAATGAGTACAAACGAAATCAGGGACTTTTTGCACAAATACATTGATATTGCTGATGATAGATTTTTGGCTGCAATGTATGAACGTTCAATAAAAAACAGAAAGAAACCTATAAATAGTGAGTATTTTCGTGCTGGCAAGACATTATCAAAAGAACAACTTTACAAGGAATTAAAAGAATCAGAAGCCGAAATTGAAAAAGGCAATTACAAAACAATAGAAGATTTTATTGAGGAATCGGATAAGTGGTAATCATGAAAAAAGAAGTTGTTATTTCTAACAAAGCTAGAAAATCGGTAAGAGAAATATTTGAATATATTAGAGAGCGTGAAAAGTCTATTAAGACTGCAAAATATGTAAAAAATAAAATCTTGGAAAAATGCAAGAGCTTAAGTAGTTTTTCCGGTTATAGTATTGACCCCTTTCTTGAGGAGTTTCCCGAGAAATACCAATCAGTAAGTATTTGGGACTATGTAATAATCTATTTAACAGATGATAAACAAGTTAAAGTATTAAATGTGGTACACTGTAAAAGGCATCCGGACATACGAAAAGAAATCTAGCCTGATTTAATTCACCTAAAAACAACAATCCCCAAAATCCTCCGTTATCCAATACCAACCGAACAAAAACAGTCTAATCTGGCGTTCGCTGGTGTTCCAAAGCGCACAGAACACCACAACCCCCGTAAAAACTAGAAAAACGATCTGGCGTTCGGCGTTCTGAAAAGTGTGATATAGGCTGGTTTTTTTCATGTCAAATGTATGAAGGCAAATGTTCCGCCAGCTGGCGGATCAAATGTGGGCATTACGCTGAATATTAACATTTTAGAATTAACCACAGTTTAATTCTAATGTAAAAAGTCTAATTACACCTATGATGTAAGAAAACGGAAAGTTTCCCAAATTGATTTTGAAAAAAGGCACAATAGGCGGTAAATAAAAAGTGCTTAAGGATTGTATTATTGGAATGTTTTTGGATCAATTCTAATAACTTTACCACCCTTTGAAATAACAAGGTCAAGATTCCTATCAATCTTGCTTTTGATTAATTTCTTATAAGTTAACTCCAATCCTTTAAGAATTTTCTCTCTTATGATATTTGTCTTTGGTGTCATTTTGTATTCTTTATTATTTCAAAGATACGAATATTTTCAATTTTGAGAACTTTTTCCAGATTTCCTTCGGCGATTAATTCAATTGAGGGTGCAGAATTATTAAGAATCATCCAATAATCACAAATCGGAGTATATAATTCAAACAAGTTGCGAATCCCTGAAAAATATCTTCGCCTAATTACTTCTTCAGGAATACCATGCCCCCCTCTGAAACTCTTGCAACAACACGTTCAATTGCAAGTTCAACACTATCTAGCCAAAAAAACAACAAAGTCACTTCATATCCTTTGTTTTTTGCCATTTCAATAGTTCTAACATAACTTTTTGTTGATAATGTGGTTTCGAAAGCAAAGTCTTGTTGTAAATTAATCAACTTTTTAATTTTTGATAACATTATTCTTCCGGCCTCAATAGCAACTTTTTCAGGTTTAAATGGAGACAGTCCTTTAGCTATTTCATCTGCATTAATAAAATCCTCACAATCCAACATTTCAGGTAAGACTGTATAAGAGGCTGTTGTCTTACCGGCTCCATTACACCCGGAAATTATGTATAGGTTTGGCATAAAACAAAATTTATGCAAATGTAGGTCTTTTTAATTATCAACAAAAATTCATTTGGAAGGAATTTTTTATATTAATTAAAAGCTAAATTCTATACCTATTTTGTGCCAAAAAGCGGTTTTTGTTCTTGATTTTTGTTACTTTTCATCCAAGGAAAAGTAAGGCAAGAAAAAAAAATATTATCTTTAAAGTCTATTATTTTCCTGAATGATGAATCGAACTCAAATAGCTGTTAATCTTAAGTATAACAAAAAATTCGTGAAGACGAGTAGCTTTGGGTTTAATGGGCAGGAGATGGATAATGAGATTACAGGTTCAACAGGGAGTCATTAGTTTTTTTAATACAGAATCTCAGATAATAGGATTGGGAGGTTTTTAAGTATTGACCCATTAACAAGGGAATATCCTGGAAATTCATCTTATGCATTTAGCGAGAATAGGGTGATTGATGGTATTGAATTGGAGGGTAAGGAATATTATACTGTACATGTAAAAGGAATAATGGATAGTGAAGGAAATGTTTCTTTTGAAGTTGAAAGTGTGTGCAATACAAGACAAAATTCACAAAAAATAAAAAAAGCTAAGCCCCGGAAATCATTTGTATGACGATTTTCTTTTTGAGACCAATATGTTCTTTATATGGCAGGTTATTTCCATAAATTAACTAACTGTTGAAAACGTAAAACCAAAATAATCAATAAATTCGGATTATTAATTCTTAAAAATTTTGTGAGTACAGTAACCTTCAGACAGTTTAGTTTTAAGAAAGTAGAAGCCGTCCGGGAAATTTGAAAGGTCAATCTTACAATAATCATTAAGCACTTGTATTTTCAACAATGACCTTCCTGTAAGATCCAAAACTTCTATAGAAATAATATCTTGAGCTTCAATATTAATGAAATTTCCGGTAGGGTTAGGATAAATTCTAATCCCATTTTCCCAATCAATAATTGAATTATCTACTGTGTAATCAAAAGCTTCTGAAACGCTTGAACATCCGTATGAGTTTGTAACCTGTACAGTATAAGAACCGGTGAATTCAGGAAACAAAGTACTAGTTGTAGCCCCCGGAATTATAGTATCATTTAAAAACCACTGTTTTGAACCTGTTGCAGTAACATAAAGGTTACCAGCAATATATTCTATTACAGGTTGAGCAGGCACAATCCAACACTCAATAGTACTTTGGGTAGTATTGGTAAGAATTGACGGATTGAAATCGAAGAAAATATCCGCTCTGTTGTTTATTGTTGCATTTGGAACCAGTCCTGCATTTGGCGATATCTTGTATTTGGCAAAACCGCAACTTTCAAATTCGTAACTCGCAGAATCAGGAAGCATTATACTATCGAATTCAAAAACAAGAATATTATTTTCCAAAATTACTCTTACCGGGTGACTAGCTGCAATGAACTCGAAGGTAGAAATGTCGAGTTTAATATCTAAAGTATCAACTAGTCTAACATTGGTAGCAGGCAGATTACCTGTATTCTGAAATCTAATTGTATATGTAAGTTCTTGATTATTTGCAATGTAGTTTTGCTGTCCAAATCCAATTGGTTCTACACTTTTATCGTTTGGATCGTAAGCACATTCAATAAGTTGCACCAATGAGTCTGAGAAAACACTATTCACTTCACCTTCTTCATTTAAGACATAAGCTAATAAAACATTTGTAATGCTATCTCCCATATAAATAACTTCAGGCCAAGTTGTTATGTAAGAGATTAAATGTTCAGAAAAAAAGCTTAAAGAATCGATATGCCAGAACACAGAGTTCCCCGAAATAGAATCGTGTGGAAATGATGCGCTTACAAATTCATTAAGTTCATCGAGTTGCAGTTCTATAATAACTTCGGGGCTAGTTGTTCCAATGTTTCTAAGAAACAAATACTGCTGACTTAAATGTTCGCACATTCCCAGACCAAAAATAATATCTGTATAGATGCTATCAAAAATTGATTCCGGATAAAAGCCAAAATCGCAAGTATCAACAGTCATTTGATAAACTGTAATATCTACATTATAAGATGAATTTTCACCTGTAATACCCCAATTTTCAGCAGGTTGAGTATTTACAGTATAATTTCCAACAGAAACAGCAAACCAATAATTACCTTCAGAATCGGAATAAGAAGCCAAGCTGCCCGGAGAAACACTTACAGGGAAATAGCCAATTCCCGGCTCAATTGAATCTCTTGTACCATTTTGGTTTTCATCATAATAAAGTTTACCTGCAATTTTGTAAGGATAGTTCAAATAGTTTTTTATCCAACAGACCGAATTACTAACAGAAGTACCAAAAACAATGTCCAGAGAACCATCTTGGTCTAAATCTGTAATCTTCAAATCTGTTAGATTGTCATTATTTGAATAAAGCAAAAAAGGACTTGAAAATGAACCATCAAGGTTTTTAAACCATCTTATTTCATTTTCTTTTGTATAAATAAAATCAGGCAAGCCATCGTTGTTTATATCGGCAATTTGAACCCTATTAATACCGGCTTCCCAATTATGGTAAACATTATTATAAGAGAAATTCAAGTCCCCATCATTCTCTAATATATCCAAATATGCAGAATTGTAGTTTATTATATCCAAATCCCCATCTAAATCAATATCAAAAACTAAAAGATTAGTTGAAGAGCCTGAAAGGTCAAAAGCTAACTCAATTAATTCAAATACTCCAACACCATTATTGTGAAGAATCTTAACCTGATAATAATCAGTCACAAAAACAATATCCATATTTCCATCAAGATCAATATCGGCATCAACAACCGGATGGAATGTTGTATATTCAGAGGTTGAAAACAAAACTTCAACAGTAGGATAATTGCCTGTTCCATCATTTAGAAAAAGAAAAATATCATAATTATTTGCAGCAACAATATCTGCAAATCCATCCTGATTATAATCTGCAACACAAATATTATCAATATTGGCAGTATCAATGTATGTATAATCCCAATCGACACCGTTATTTTTCATTATAACTAATTTATTAATAGCAATATATGCATAATCATATAGTCCATCATTATCAATATCAATCACAGGATGTTTCATATTTCCAGTAACATCAAGTAAAGTATCAATAAACCTCATTTCTACATCAAAAACGCCATTACCAAGGTTTTCATAAAGATTAATCATATTAGAATAGAAAAAACTAACAAAAAGGTCTAAATCTCCATCATTGTTCTGATCTAATAATTGTATATTATGCGGCCTTGCGCACTTGTTTGTTAATAGATTTCTGCCAGAGAACTGATTTGAGCCATT
>JAFGXD010000191.1 GCA_016936815.1 Bacteroidales bacterium | reverse complement strand
TTAGTTAATACGTTTCAAAAATAATATTTGTTTTTCAAATTCAAGTTATGTTTATTAGCATAGTTGTTGTCAAATTTGGCAATATGTTGAATAGCAAATTAATAAAAGACAATCACGACAAAATTTATTTATCAAACGTCAATTTATTATTATTATGAAAATAGGAATGTTTTTAGGCTGTGTTTAGAACCCCGGAGATTTTATCAAGTAGTTCGTCTCGAATAATTGGTTTTTTTATGTAATCACAAGCTCCCTGTTCCATTGCATATCTTACACTTTTTAGCTCATGAATGGCAGTAATCATAATTACCGGGATATTTTTGGTAATTTCGTCAGATTTGATTTTCTCCAGTACTTCCATTCCGCTTAATCCCGGCATTAAGATATCTAAAAGAATAAGGTCGGGTTTTTCTCTGTTAATTAATGTAAGAGCTTCTCCTCCGCTATAAGCCATTTTTACAGAAAAACCAGCTTCCGAAAGTATAGTTTTCAGCAGAAGGATGTTTGTTTCAAAATCATCTACAACTAATATTTTGGAACTGTTTTTCATGCTTTGCATTTGACTGTTTTTTTACTTCTTCTCTAACTATTACGAATACATATAACAATAGTTTCAAATGTTAAGCAATGCAAAAAAAATATTGTTGAATGGCGATTTTTTGTTGATGAACGGAATAGAATCCGGCTTAATATTATTGCAAATTATTCCAGTACCAGTCAATCGCATTTTTTAAACCATTTCTAACAGAGAAAAGTGGATTGTAATTAAGTAATTGCTTTGCTTTTTCTATTGAGGCTAACGAATGTGGAATATCACCGGCTCTTGGATCTATGTATATTGGTTTTACTTTTGAAATTTCTTTATCGAAAACTGAAAGCTCTTCTCGTAAATATTCAACCAATTGATTAAGACTTATTCTTTCTCCAAAGGCAACATTATAGACTGTATTTAAAGCTAAATTATTTTCTGTAGCTCCTGCAAGTTCATTTGCCTGAATTACGTTGTCTATATATGTAAAATCTCTGGATTGTGTTCCATTTCCGTAAATTTCAACATTTTCCCTTTGTATCATTTTCTTAATAAATTTGGGAATTACAGCAGCATAGGCTCCGTCGGGATCTTGACGACGACCAAATACATTAAAATATCTTAGTCCTATTGTTTCTACACCGTAAAGTCGTTGAAAAACATCGGCATAAAGCTCATTTACATACTTTGTAATTGCGTAGGGAGAAAGTGGTTTTCCAATTTTTTCTTCAAGTTTTGGAAGACTTGTGGAATCTCCGTAAGTTGATGAGCTTGCTGCGTAAACAAATCTCTTAATGCCTGCGTCTCTGGAAGCAACCAGCATGTTCAGAAATCCGTCGATATTTACCTGATTTGTGGTTATTGGGTCTTTTATGGAACGAGGTACAGAACCAAGTGCAGCTTGATGAAAAACTATTTCTGCATTTTTTACAGCCTCATTGCAGCGTTCAATGTTTCTAATATCTCCCTCTACCAGAGTAAAGTTCTTGTTATTTAATAGTTCTTGAATGTTTTCTCTTTTTCCGGTGGAGAAATTATCAAGGCAAACAATTTCATTATTTTTTAGAAAATACTCGCAAAGGTTGGAGCCTATAAAACCGGCTCCACCTGTTACTAATATCTTTTTATTCTTAATTAACACTTTTTTTATTTTGCGTAGTTTATTGCTCTTGTTTCTCTAATTACAGTAATTTTAACCTGACCCGGATACGTCATTTCGGTTTGTATTTTTTGAGCAATTTCCATAGAAAGTTTTTCTGCATCCTGATCGGTAACCTTCTCGCTTCCAACAATTACCCTAAGTTCTCTTCCGGCCTGAATGGCGTAAGTTTTTAAAACTCCGGGATAAGATAATGCCAGTTCTTCAAGATTTTTTAGTCTCTTAATATACGATTCAACAACTTCTCTTCTGGCACCCGGTCTTGCACCCGAAATGGCATCGCAAACCTGAACTATTGGAGAAATTAGACTTGTCATTTCAATTTCTTCGTGGTGAGCTCCAATAGCATTGCATATTTCCGGTTTTTCTTTGTACTTTTCTGCAAGCTTCATACCCAAAATAGCATGAGGTAATTCCGGTTCATCGTCGGGCACTTTTCCAATATCGTGAAGCAATCCGGCTCTTTTGGCAGCTTTAGGGTTTAGACCAAGTTCAGAAGCCATTATAGCAGATAGATTAGCTACTTCACGAGAGTGTTGAAGAAGGTTTTGACCGTAGGAACTTCTGTATTTCATTTTTCCTATAAGTCTTATTAATTCAGGGTGTAATCCATGAACACCAAGGTCTATGGTTGTTCTTTTTCCAACTTCAACAATTTCTTCTTCTACTTGTTTTCTTGTTTTTTCCACAATTTCTTCAATACGTGCAGGGTGAATTCTGCCGTCGGTAACAAGTTGATGCAGAGCAAGTCGTGCAATTTCTCTTCTTACAGGGTCAAATCCGGAAAGAATAATTGCTTCAGGAGTGTCGTCAACTATAATTTCAATTCCTGTGGCAGCTTCCAAAGCTCTAATGTTTCTTCCTTCCCTTCCAATAATTCTACCCTTAATTTCATCATTTTCTATATGGAAAACTGTTACTGAATTTTCAATTGCATGCTCTGTTGCAACTCTCTGAATTGTTTCAACAACAACTTTTTTGGCTTCTTTACTGGCAGTCATGCGAGCTTCATCTATTATTTCATTCACTTGCGACATTGCCTCTGTTTTTGCTTCAGCCTTTAATGATTCTATTAGCTGAGCTTTTGCTTCTTCGGCACTTAAGCTGCTTAGGGTCTCAAGTTGTTCTATTTGTTGCTTGTGAATTTTTTCTAACTCTTCACTTTTCTTCTCCACAACTTCAATTTGCGTTTGAAGGTTGGTTCTAATAATTTCAACTTCCTTGCCTTTACGTGCAAGTTCTTCAATTTTCTGATTAATACTGCCTTCTTTTTGCTTAATTCTGTTTTCGGCCATGGCCATTTTGCTGTTTTTTTCGGAAATGTATTTTTCGTGTTCCGCTTTTAGCTGCAAAAATTTCTCTTTAGCCTGAAGTATTTTTTCTTTCTTAATTACTTCGCCTTCTGCTTCGGCCTCTGCAGCCATTTTTTTCATTCTCTTTTCCATGGCTTTGCTCCAAATCGGGTATCCGGCAAAAATACCACCCGCAAATGCAGCAAGACCAACAATTACAATAAGTATAGGATCCATTTTTTAATTTGTTAATAGTTTATAAAAAAACCCGCACGATCTTCAGAAATTTAAGTAAAACTCCATTCTTTCATGGAAAAGGATGCCGGCAAATTCTTGCTTCCGCTGTTAACTTTCAAAGAAAGCCCGGTAAACCGGGTGCGGCCTGCCTTACAATGCCTAAGCTTGTCCTTAATTTAATAAGTGTTGAGTTTTACAAACCTAAAAAAGACCTATGCGGGCGTAAGTTTTGTTATTTTAAAGAACCTGCTCTTTGTCAAGGTAAAGACTAAGGTTTCTGGTTAATTCCTTTATTCCTTCTACTACTTCAGAATCGTCAATTTTCTCTTCGTTTTCAAGAAATCTGGTAACATATTGAAGTGTTGTCATTGCCAGAAAATCCTGGTCGTCTTTGTCGGTGTACTTCGTTTTATATTGTGTTACCTTATCGTTAATTATTTTCGCCGCTTTTCTTATCCTTTCTTCATCTTTCCTGTCTATCATAAGAGGATAATACCTTTCGGCTATGTTAATTTTTATTGAAAATTTTTCATCCATAGTAACGCTACCTATTTAAAAGAGCTATACATTTATCAATTTCCCGCACAATTAATTTTATTTTCTTTTTTGCCTCATCTTTGTCGGAAGATGATGCAATTATTGTTTTTGCAAATTTAATATTATTAGTCTTAGTTTCTAATTCATTTAACAATCTTTCTTTTTCTTCAAGCGATTTTTTTAGTTTTTCATTAGTTGTTCTTAAGTCAACAAGCTCATTTTTAGCATCTTCATAAAAATGAATTAAAGTTGAGATTTTTTCACTCAAATCCTTAATAAGCTTATTTTTTTCTTCCAGCATTAATATTAGTTTTTCACAAAGTTAATATCCAATGCTTAATTTCAAACAATTTTACCTATTAATTTGTTTTCTTTGTATATTAAAATTTGGAAAGAAAATTTATGAAGCTTATTGTTTTTCTATTGTTTTTAGCGGGTTTAGTTGGATTTATTAATGCTCAGAAAGTTCCTGATGGTTATTTTCGCTCTCCTCTTAATATGCCCTTATTTCTTTCGGGTAACTTTGCTGAATTAAGAACAAATCATTTTCATTCGGGTGTCGATTTTAAGGTTGGCGGAAAGGAAGGTGCCGGTGTTTATGCAGTTGCCGATGGTTATGTTTCAAGAATAAGAATTTCCCCCTGGGGATTTGGAAAAGCACTCTATATTGATCATCCAAACGGATATACTTCTGTTTATGCCCATTTGAGAAATTTTAATGATTCTCTGGATAAGTATTCCAATAATTTGCAGTATTTAAACCAATCGTTTGCAATAGACACCATTTTAAAACCGGGGATTTTTGTTAGAAAAGGACAATTAATTGGTTATGCAGGAAATTCAGGCTATTCGTTTGGTGCTCACTTGCATTTCGAAATTCGACAAACCGATACGGAAAAACCACAAAACCCCGAATTATTTGGTTTCAAAATAAAGGATAATACCAAGCCAAAAGCTTTTGAACTCTATGTATATCCTATAAAAAATTTTAGTAGAGTTAATAACAAAAAATACACGGGAAAATTCAAACTATATGGAAGTAATGGTTTGTATAATGTTGGTTCGCAAATTATTACAGTATCCGGTCTTATAGGTTTGGGAATTGATGCAAACGATTTTTATGATGAGGTGAGCAACAAATGCGGAATTTACAAACTTAGTTTGTATGAAGACGGGAAAAAGATTTATTCTTACAAATTAGATGAATTCGAATTTTCTGATAGTAGATACTTGAATTCTCATATTGATTATGAAATGAATACCAAGGATAAGAAAAAAATTAATAAACTTTTTATTGAACCCGGAAACAAACTGAATATTTACGATAGAGATTTAGGCACAGGTCTTATTTCAGTAGATGATAATAAAACAAAAGAAATTAAGATTATTTTGGAAGATATTTCAGGAAACAAAACATCAGTTAGTTTTGAGCTTAAGGCTGAAAAATCTAAGGAAAAATATGAAGTTCCCGAATCCGATTTTATTATTCCTTTCGATTCTGCATATATAATTGAAAAGGAAAACTTTAGATTAACAATTCCATCTAATTCGCTTTACGACACGCTTTTTATGAAATTTTCTACTGAGGCTAAAGCCGGTTATTATTCTTTAGTTTATAATATTCACGATTTATATACTCCCATTCATAAATCAATTGAACTTGCAATAAAGCCCGACTCTTTTATTGTTGACAAAGAAAAAATGCTTATGGTAAGATTCAATTCAAAAGGGGGTATTCTATCATTAGGAGGTGAATTTTTAGGAGATTACATTATTGCAAATTCTTCAACCTTAGGAAGTTTTGCTGTTTATTACGATACCGTTCCTCCTGTTATTAAGCCTTTAAATATTTTTGAAGGAGCAAAGTTTGTTAACGACAAAAAAATTGAATTCAAAATTACTGATAATCTTTCGGGTATACAATCGTATAATGGTTATATTGATGAAAAATGGGTTAAATTTGAATACGACCCGCGAATTGCAAAAATTATTTATAACTTTGATGAGAAAATTGTAAAGAACGGAAAGAAAAAACAACTGAAACTGATTGTAAGCGACGAGCGTAACAACACTGCGAAGTACGAAGTTTCATTTTATTACTGATTATGGAAAAATATAATGTTATTGGGGTAATGTCCGGTTCCTCTCTGGATGGTTTAGATGTTGCTTTTTGTGAACTAACTCAGGAAAACAATACATGGAATGCAAAAATCTTACATGCAGAAACTTATTCTTACAACAACTCGCTAATTGAACTTCTTACCTCTGCAAGCTCCTTAGACGGTATTAATTTAATGAAACTGCATAGGGAATTTGGCATTTACATTGGCAAAATTGTAAATCATTTTATGGATAATTGTCCTGAAACGCCCGATTATATTGCTTCTCATGGTCATACTATTTTTCATCAGCCCGATAAAGGAATAACATTTCAGGCTGGTGATGGAGCTTATATTGCTGCGGAAACCGGAATTACCACAATTTCTGATTTTCGATCGCTTGACGTTGCTCTTGGTGGTCAGGGTGCTCCATTGGTTCCTATTGGCGACGATTTTCTTTTTAATGAATACGATTATTGCCTTAATTTGGGAGGTATTGCAAATGTTTCTTTTAAGGAAAATCACAAACGTATTGCTTTCGATATTTGTCCTGTTAATATTGTGCTAAATATGCTTGCCAAACAGGCCGGTAAAAAGTACGATAAAGATGGAAATATTGCAAAAAACGGCCAGCTTATTGTGCCTCTTCTAAATGAATTGAATGAACTCTCATTTTATAAAAAATCTGCCCCAAAATCGCTTGGAAGAGAATGGGTTGAATCTGATTTTCTTCCCATCTTAAATAAATACAACGGACCTGTAGAGGATAAAATGCATACCGTAGTCCAGCATATTGCCGAGCAAATTAGCAAAGTAACAAAATCTGGAGTTAGAAAGGAACTTTTCTTGACCGGCGGTGGAACTCATAATAAGTTTTTGGTTCAGCAAATAAGACATATTACAAATCATATATTAATAATTCCTGAAGATGAGATAGTTGATTTTAAGGAGGCATTAATATTTGCTCTTCTTGGTGTTTTAAGATTCAGAAGGGAAACAAATTGTCTTGCTTCAGTAACCGGTGCCAGAAGAGACTCAACGGGAGGAATAATTCACAGGGTGTAATATGGAAAATTTTACTGCATACAATCCAGTTAAAGTAGTTTTTGGTAAAAATGCTATTAACAAGCTTGGAATAAGTGTTTTACCTTATTCAAAAAAGGTAATGCTTGTTTATGGAGGAGGTTCAATAAAGAAAAATGGTATTTACCGTCAAGTTATTGCCCAACTAAAAGAAAATAATATTGAATATATTGAGTTTTCTGGAATAAAGCCTAATCCTGTTCATGATTCTGTTGAATTGGCTGTTGAATTGGCTAAAAGAGAGAGTGTTGGACTTATTTTAGCAGTTGGAGGAGGTAGTGTTATAGATTCAGCAAAGCTAATAGCCTTATGCGCAATAGGGAATTTTGATGTTTGGGATGTAATGAAGGGTAGGGTGAAACCAAAGGAAGCTCTTCCTCTTTTCACTGTTCTCACTCTTGCGGCAACAGGAACAGAAATGAACCAGTTTGCTGTTCTTCAGAATAGTTTTACTCAGGAAAAAATTGGTTATGGAAATAGTCTTATTTTTCCAAAAATTTCTTTCCTAGATCCTGAATTTACCATGTCGGTTTCTTCGGAATATACAAGTTATGGAATTGCCGACATTGCTGCTCATTGCCTGGAAGCTTATTTTGGAAATGGAGATTCTCCTCTAACCGATAAGTTCATTTTTTCAATTTTAAAAGAACTTATTGAAGTAGGTCCGAAATTGTTGAATAATTTAACTGATTATGATTTGAGAGCCAGAATGTTGTGGGCTTCAACAGCTGCATTAAACGGAATTACTGTTTTTGGAAAAGTTAGTGGCGATTGGGGGGTTCACGATATTGGTCACATAATTTCATTATTGTACGACACAGCGCATGGAGCAACTCTCTCGGTATCATATCCTGCATGGTTGAAAACTAAAAAGGATGAGATTTCCGAAAAACTTTTACTTTTAGGAAAGGAAGTTTTTAATTCACCAAATGAAGATGAAACAATAGAAGCTTTGGAAAACTTTTTTAAACTTATTAAATGTCCGGTTAGAATTTCCGAACTTCATTTGCCCGAAAATTATGAAATAGAAATAATTGAGAAGTTTAGGAGGAATAAAGTTTCGGGTTATTTTTACAGTCTTAATGACGAAGATTATTACAAATTATTGATTAATATGAAGTAAAATTATTTTCACAAAACAATAATGATAAGTTTTTTTGTCTAAAGTTTTCAAAAGAAAATAAATTATTATATTTGTGGAATCTAAAAAAGAATTTGAAAATTGAGATATGGCTTTTAATGCTGATAAATGGTTTGAAAAAATTAATACCGGGAATGTAGTTATTTCCTATAAGGGAGAGGTATCATCCGAATTAATTACAAATTCCCTTGAGGTAATTGAATCCAAGTTAGATGATTTGAATGAAGATAGCAGGTTGATTAGGAAGGTTTATAATGTTTTGGTTGAGTTATTACAAAATTTATATCATCATTCTGCATTTGTTGAAGGTAGTGAAGGCCAAGAATCAAAAGAAAGAATTGCGATGTTTTTGGTTATTAAAAATGGAGAGGATTACAGTATTCATACCGGTAATTATGTGCACAACAGCAATATTCAAGTTCTAAAAGATAGATTAGATCAGATTAATGCTCTTACTAAAGATGAACTGAAAGATCTTTATAAATTAATTTTAAATAATGAGGAGTTTTCCGAAAAGGGTGGTGGAGGTCTAGGAATGATTGATGCAGCAAGGAAAACAGGTAGTAAGTTTGAGTATTGTTTTGAGGATTTTATTAATGGATATTCATTTTTTTGTTTGAATATAAATATAAATTAACTATATTTAGTGGATTTTAATTTTTAAAGTAATTATTATGGAGCCAATTTCAATTGAAGGAACACCCAAGACCCCAACCGTTAACTTTGATGCAACATCAGGTAAAATTGAAATCAAAGGAAGATCTATTCCTGAAAATTCAATAGAGTTTTACAAGCCATTGGTTGACTGGTTAGAAAGTTATTCTTCCGGACCTGCATCATTAACTGAAGTAAATATTCAGCTAGAGTATTTTAATACTTCATCTTCCAAATGTATTTTGGATGTTTTTAAAAAGCTGGAGTCAATACATAAGGCAGGAAACGAAGTAGTTATCAACTGGTATTACGAAGAGGATGATGAAGACATGCTTGAAGCAGGTGAAGATTACCAATCTATTATTCGTATTCCATTTAAGATGATTGAAATAGAAGAATAATTGTTTTTTATGAAAGAAAAATGAAAGCTGAGAGTTATCTCAGCTTTTTGTGTTTGAACTTATTTGAGTTTATCAAAAGTTTTTGTTCTCCTATTTTATTTTCTCTTTTTAATTCCTCTTTTTTCGAAGAGTTTTCCTGAGCCTTCAATTAGTTTTTTAATCAATCTGAAATGCAATGATAAATAAAGTAAGATAGTCATTAACCAAATAATGCTAACATTTACCCAGAATGTATTAAAGTAGCTGCCAAATATTCTTTTTGTTGGGGAATAGAAATGCGATCTAATTAATCCCGGTTGAGGATCTCTGTAAATTGGATCCATTTTTTGGTAAAGCCTATTGTCATATTCCAATATTCTATCCATATCTGTTGAGTTCTTTACAAACTCGCTTAGAGATTCGTTTGTATATTTATTTTGGAATTTAATAAAATCATGCCTTTTTGCCTCCTGAACTTTCTTTCTTTGTGTGTCTGAAAAACCTAAAGCTATTAATTGTTTAGTTTCTCTATCGCTTAAATCTTGGTATTCAGAAATAAGGTTGTCTTTTTCTTTGTTATAAACATTATATTTCTTTCTATTATAGTTTTCAACCTGATTGCAAAATTCTTTTGATGCATTAAGTGAAGCAACACCTATTTTATTTATATATAAGGAATCAATACATTTTTCCATAAAATTTGTTGCTTCTTTAAGAGCAATAATCTCATTTTTCTTAATTATTTTATTTAGTCCTGTATCAGATAATTCTTTTCTAATTAATACAATTTCGTTGGAAATTTCGTTGCGTAGTAACTCAAAACTGTTTATTACTTTTTCTTTTCGTTCCTCTTTTTTGTAATCACGTTCGCAAGCGCTTATTTTTGTCCTAACTTCCTTAATCCAATAATCTTTTTTATAAATAGCCTCACTCATTTTCTTGTCGTAAGGGTAGAAGATTTTTTCAAATTCGTTGTTCTTAAATTGTTGAACAGCAAGAGCTTCATAAGCCCAGCGTGCGGTAAAAATATCACCATAAAGTGGCACGTTATCAAAATCATGCAACGGCATTGAAGGATTTAATTTGTCGTAACGAACTATTATACCGCTTAGTATCATTTGTGGAATTACAAGGAATGGAATAAGAATATAAATAGTTACAGCAGAGTTAAAACTGTCGGAAACATTTAACCCCAGCATATTCGCAAATGCAAAGGAGCTAAACATAACTAGCCAATAATAGAAATACATTCCTTGAATTTCCATAATTGAATTACCAACCAATACAAAAGCTAATGCTTGTATTGCACTAATGGCAAACATTATAATAACTTTTGAGAAAAGATAAGAAGGTCGGCTTAAGTTAAGAAATGATTCCCGTTTTATTATTAATCTGTCTCGTATTATTTCTTCTGCACTTACTGTTAATCCCATAAAAATTGCCACAATAACCGACATAAAAATATATACAGGTACGTTAGAATTTTCACTAAATACATAGCCCTCGGTATGACCTTCTCCTATGCTATAAAATTTAATTATAAAGGCAAGGAAAAATGCAAGTAACGGGGCTTCAATAAGATTTATGGCAAGATACTGAGTGTTGGTGAGTTTAGATAAAACATCTCTAATAGTAAACACTTTAAACTGTCTGAATCTATTAGGAATTTTGAAATGAATTTCAGGCAGATCTTCCTTATTGGCTGTTATTTCTCTGGGAATTACTGTTTTTTCATATTCTTTGTAAAAGGATTCCCATTCACGTGGTGAGATTTTTCTTGTTGTTGTTAAATTTCCGTATTCATCTAGAACTTCCGATTCAACAATATTAAATACCTGTTCAGGATTCACATTACCACAAGTAGGGCACTCACTATCGTTCCAGTTTGCCTGATGTGTTCTCGATTTAAAGTAAATAATTGAATCAACAGGGTCGCCAGTATAAATTTGATAACCGCCGGTATCTAGAATAATCAATTTATCAAACATTTTAAAAATGTCTGATGAGGGTTGGTGAATTACAACAAATACTAACTTACCTTTTAGAGCTAATTCTTTAAGTAAGTCCATTATGTTTTCTGAATCTCTTGACGATAATCCCGAGGTAGGTTCATCTAAGAAGAGCACGGCAGGTTCTCTAATCAGTTCAAGGGCAATATTTAATCTTTTTCTTTGTCCTCCCGAAATTTTCTTATTGAGGGGACTTCCCACTTTCATGTCTTTTTTTTCGTAAAGTCCAAGACTTTGAAGTGTTTTAACAACTGCTCTTATTAATTGAAATTTGCTGTAATTGTCGAAACAAAGTTTTGCGTTAAAATAGAGATTTTGAAATACGGTAAGTTCTTCAATAAGTAAATCATCCTGAGATACATGCCCAATAATCCCATCAACAGTTTCAGAATCTTCGTGAATATTTACTCCATTAATTAGAACCTCTCCTGAAGAAGGTGAATATACTCCGTTAAGAACATTTAACAGAGTTGATTTTCCTGCTCCGGAGGCTCCCATTATTCCAACTAACTTTCCTGATTCTTCTTTGAAGTTAATATCAATTAACCCCATTCCTCCGCCTTTAAATTTATAAGCTAAATTATTAACCTCAAAAACAATTTTCGATTTGCTTTTATCTTCAATAAATGTAGATATAATGTCGCTATAATAAATTGGCTTTATTTTGGAGTTTCTTAGAGAGGTTCCTGATGTAAGCACATAAACTTTATCGTTCTGAAGGTGCTGACCATTAAGATATAATTCGTCGGCACCTAAATACCTGATGACGTACATGCTAGCGGAGACAATATGAAAAACTCTAAGCTGACCTTTAAGACCGTCGGAGCATATATGTTTTACTTTATCATGTTGAAATTCTTTCTTATCATCAATAATAAGTACTCTGGTTGAATTCGGTAAAACATCAAAACTGTATAGAACAAATGCTCTTATTCTTTTATATTCATCTATTGTAATGTGAAAAGTGTCAGCAACTGTTTCAACAAATTCGAATTCCTGATCGGTAATTTCTGTGCCTTCAGATTTAATAAATTCTAGAAGACGAATAAGTACAACAATTTTTTGTTTTTGTGTTAGTTCCTCATTTATGGCGGTACATATTTTTAGAACCTTAACAGAGCTAAGGGAAATGCTCTTTTTTCTTTTCTCGGTTTCGCTTTGTTTTTTCTGATAAACATCATAAAATTCATCGAACACCTTTAAATATTCGTCAACTAGTTCTCTGTTTAGCTGCTGCTTAAGAAAAGACTCTACAACTTTTCGCCTGTCGCCCGCATTTGATTCGGGGCGGGCAATAATTGCAAAAAGTTGCATTAAAGCTTTTAAAATATTTTCGCTCATTTTTTAAAACGAATAAAGGCATTAAACTGATAATGCCTTTAGATTAAACTCATTAATATTATCAGGCAAATAATTATTGTTTAAATCCAATAAGCAACAAAACGTAACCTGAATTTAGTTTCTTTTGGTTCAATTCGGCCTCAATAATGCAATCTACAGTAGAAGCAAATTTGAAGTCCCAATATGATGAATTCTTATAATCGGCGTTTGAAAACAGAAGGTTTCTTTCTTTATCGTAAATGCTAAAAATTACATTTCCTTCTTCTTTTCCACTATTTGAAACAATTCGATATGTACTTCCTCCGTAGAATGTTGCCCTAAATTCCGCAACTTCATCGCCGTTTAGAAGCGATTTATACTGTTGTCCGTCTGAAATATATGGATGTTGCAACTTATCGGTGCATAATTTTTCAGTAAGTTCAACCTGAGAAAAGCCAATACCGGATACTAGGATTAAGGCAAAAACAAATGCACTTTTTAGCAAAATATTTTTCATATCAAAAGATTTGTTCGTTATTCAATTATTGATTTACGGATATCACCAATTTTCTTAGTAATAGTTTTCAATTGCTCATCGGATATAACTACTTCCGATTTACTATTTATTATTGTTAGTTTTTTATCTACATCAACTTCAGGAGCTTCATAAGTATAATTTATATCTATACCATCGAATTCGTAAGCAAGATCAATTAGTGCTTCAATTAGTTCTGTATACTCTTTTGTCTCGTTATAAAATGGAGAAAGAATTTTAATCATACTTTCGAGTGGATTTTTTTGCTCGGCAATACGTTTAATTATTTCTTGTTGTGAAGGGTCTTGTAATGCCAGATTACACATTACATTTAAACTTTCAATCCATCCTCCTGCAAGAATTAATGCGCCTACATCGGTTCTGTCGTTTTCTTTAAGGTAAGCATCGGATTTTCGGTAAGTGTTAGACATAATGAACATCAGGGAGTCCTTGTTGCCCATGTTTGTTTCAATCCTATTGATTGTTGTTGCATCAAATGCACCTAACAAATCAAGATCTTCTGAAAGTTTCTTAATTACTCCAAAATAATTTATTGCATCCGGAGTTTGTTCGTAAATATTCAAATAACCCAAATTAGCACCATAAACACCTAAGTTTAAGGCTTTTTTGAAATTATTAGTATATTTGCTCATGTTGGTTGTGGCATTCAAAAAATCTTTATTGTAATCTAAATTCAAATCTTTTACCAAAACTGCCATTTGGTATGGAGAGGGTATGCTGAATACCGTGCCGCCGAATTCAATAAGCTCCGGACCTTCATTTACATCGTTTTCTCCGTCTTTTACAACTTCAGTTTCTTTGGATTTTTCGCCACTATCATCACAAGACGTAAACCCAAACACCACAAGGGATGCGATAGCAAAACCGGAAATCAAAACTCTGATACTTTTAGTCATAATCACCTTTTTTTATTTAATCATGCAAGTAAGAAAAAAAATATGAATTCTCAAAGGTTTTAATCCTATGTGTTGAGTTTTTTTTAAAAAAAGTGGATTGGTGATAAGAATCTTAGAGGTTAAAGTGCTAAAATTCAGCATGTAACTTAATATTTAATCTTCTGCCTGAAAGGTAGTTTGGAACTGCATATTGTCTGTTATTTATGTCTCTAATCCATGTATGAGAAATTGTGTTATTAATTCCCAACAAATTAAATATTTCTAAACTAATCCAAATATTCTTAAAGTTTTTGAATTTTTTATCTTCAGGATTCTCATCGGTCTTTATTACTTTTATAAAGCCAATATCTACTCTTCTATATGCAGGAAAACGTAAAACCGACTGATATTTTTGTCCGTTTGGAGGTCCGAATGGCATTCCTGTTCCATAAACTAAATTAAGCGACATTTTGTATGATTTATTGCCGGGTAGATAGTCTTGAAAAAACATGCTGAAATTTACTCTCTGATCGCCGGGTCTGGGTATAAATCCCGGAAAAATTGTTGTTCCGGTTGTATCAAAATAGTAATCGTCGGTGAGGTTTTCTTTGGTTTGCATTACTGATAAATTGACCCACGATTCCACTCCTTTTACAAATTCACCATGAAGTTTAAAATCAATTCCTGTTGCATAACCTTTTGAGTTGTTTGTTGCGTAGTATCTAATTCTTACGTTGTCAACGTCATAGGGAATGAGATTTGTCATGTATTTGTAATACAATTCTGTCATTAATTTGAATGTTCTGTCCCATGCCTCAAAAACATAGTCGGAACCTAGCACAAAATGTATAGATTTTTGGGCTCGTATTTCGGGGTTAATAATACCATCCAGTCCTCTTAATTCTTTGTAAAATGGTGGTTGGTAGTAATATCCGGTGCTAAATCTAAAAACAATATCTGTTTTTGTTTTCTCATTCCTTATTGTGTCCTTCTTTTGATACCAGGTTGGTGTCCAAAAGAAATTTATTCGAGGACTAACGAGTAGTTGATTGTTGTAATCCCAGTAATTTCCTCTAATTCCGGCGTTGTAACCGTATGTGTTCCGCTTAAGACTGTCCTGGTAGGTTCTGCCGTATTGAAAATAGGCTGTTGCTCTTGTGCTTTGCAACAATGCTAATGAATTAAGCGATTCGGAAAGATTCACAACTGTGTCGGAATAGGGGAGGGTATATCCTGCAGAATCAAGCAACTTCCATTCATTAATTTTATCGTCTATTATTTCATGCTGAATTTTCATTCCCCACAAAACAGAACTCTTGTTTTTTCTTTTAATATGAGGAAAAATATATCCCTTATATGAAAAATTTAGTACTGTTGCGTTAAGGTAGTTTCTTGCGTGGTCTAGAAAACTTCCAATTCCAATATTGGAAATACTATCGCCCAAATTATCTGAACCCAGTTGTTTATCGAGTTCGTTCAAATAATACTGCCCCAAAATATCGAATGTTTCTTGTTCTACGGTTTGAAAAGCTGAGGCAATAAACTTCATTTGTACGTAATCTCTTGGTTTATAAATACCTGCCATTGATCCAAACATTGTTGTAAATTTATCAACTTCCTGTCCGTCGAAATATACTTTCAGGCTAAGTGCTTCCGAAACAGTTCCGTAGCTTGTTTGTCTATCGGTTGGTTTAAACAGGTATTTATTCATTGCATAATTGCCCAGAAAATTCAATTCAAACTTTGGACTTAAATCGTAAGTAAGGTATGTTTGAATATCGGCAAATGAAGGACTGTAATCGCCTTTCGTATCCAGACTGTTTAATACGTAAGAAAAGGTTTTATATCTAACTCCGGTAATATGTGTAAAAATATGATTTTTTGTTGCTCCTTCAATATGTGCAGAGCCTCCCAATAAACTTCCTGTTACCGAGCCTCCAAATTCTGTGGGTTTTTTATATTTTATGTCTAGCACCGACGACATTTTATCGCCATATTTAGCCTCGAATCCACCCGCCGAAAATGTAACTTTTGAGGTTAAATCGGTATTTACAAAACTCAGTCCTTCTTGCTGTCCACTTCTTATAAGAAATGGTCTATATACCTCAATATCATTTACATAAACAAGATTTTCGTCGAAGTTACCGCCTCTAACAGCATATTGCGAACTAAATTCACCGCCTGCTGTAGAAACCCCGGGCATTAGTTTTACAAGCCCCATAATATCGGCATTTGTGGTTGGCAAAAAACTTGCCTTTTTAGAATCCATGATATGAATACTTGTTTCTCTCGACTTTTTATTAATAATTTCTGTTCCTTCAAGTAAAAAGGGATTAATCTTTAAAGTAACATTTAGTTTTACATTTTCATTAGGAAGTCCTTTTACCATCCTAAATGTTTCTGAGAATTGAAGATGGGAAATGTAGATTGTAATTTCTTTATTTGCAGGAATTTCTAAAGAAAATCTACCTCCGTTATTTGTTTCGGTACCAACTTTATTTTTACCCACCTTATAATATACATGTGCAAATGCAACAGGAGTTTGAAACTCGTCGGACACTCTGCCCTGAACATTGCATGTTTGTTGAGCAAAACCAATTCCTGAAATTTGAATCAGAAATAATATAAGGATATTTTTTAATGCTGTTTTCAAAATAAATGCAAAACTAATTTTTTATTTGGCTAATTAACTTGAAAAAAAATAAATTATTGTTTGAGAAAAGAAAATTGATGCCTGCATAAGCATGCCAACTTTTTCATTATTTTATTCCGAATAGTCTTCGATTTTTAATAAACTCTGAAATATATTTAGGCACCATTTCCTCCCAATCGGCTTCTCCATTTTGAATTTTGCCAAGAACAATTTGAGATGAAATATCTAATCGGTTTTTCTTAACATTCTTAATATCAACAATTTTTCCATTGCTAAGAAGGTGTTGGTAAAGCAAAGTTATTTCCTTGTCGATTTCAATATTTTCTGCAGTTTGAATTTTACCGTTTTTGTCCAGACTAGGGTAAACATACAGTTTTAGATTTTCGGTAAAAAGTCTTCCAAAGGCTTCCAGAAGTCCTCCTTTTAGTGTTGAATAATACTTTTTATGCAGAACATTTTCCAAAGCAGGAACTCCCAAAACGAGTCTTAGATTTTTTATGTTGAAATTTGAGAAATATGCAGCCAGGCGATAATATTCTCTAAAATTGGAAATCATAACATTTTGCCCCATGCCATTAAGAATATCAACCCTGTCAAGAAAATCTCTTTCGTCAAATTCTCCATCGCAAAGAAGGTTGTTAATTGTCATTTCGCACAAAGCCAAGGTGTTTTCTTTTTGGTAATCTACCTCAGTTTTAAAAAGAGCATAAGAAGATTTCAGCATATCGAAACCAACATAAGTAATAGGTCTGAAGCTGCCTCTAAAAGCTAGGACATTTTTTTTATACAACATATCCGATGGTTGTTGCACCTGACCGTATCTGTCGAAAACCGTAGCATTTGTCATACCGTTTTTCACAAGTTGAACAGAAAGCAGGCGATTATCAACGTAATCTAAATCAGGACCTTTCATACTTGCCATATTTATTTCAACCCTGTCGGAATCAAGATTTTCCATTAAAGATTGCAGGAAAACATTTGGTCTGTCGTAATAGTGAAAGCATGCAAATAGTAAGTTAACTCCCAGAGCACCAAGTGAATATTGTTGAAGTAGTTGATCGTTTTCGAGTAAATTCACATGAATAATAACCTCATTTGGTGGTGTTTCGGGCTTAAGTTGAAATCTTACCCCCAGCCATCCATGACCGGAGTTGGTTTTTTTGAAATTGAGAGTTTCAACAGTATTTGCAAACGCAAAGAAGCAGGTATCATTTTTGTCGGCAAGAATTTTTACAAGTTCCTGATATTCTTTGTCTAGCATTTTTATTAACCTATCTTCGGAAACATATCTTCCGGGTTTGTTTTTGTTATAAAGAAAGTCGCTAAAGGTTTTGTCGTAAGCGGAAATAGTTTTTGCAATAGTTCCTGAAGCCCCACCTGCCTGAAAAAATGCTCTGGCTGTTTCTTGTCCTCCGCCTATTTCAGCCAAAGTGCCAAAAATTTTAGGATTTAAGTTCAGCATCAAAGCCTTACGTTTAATAGTATATTCCTGTTTTTCCATACTATAAAGAATATTTTGCAAGTTTTTTTCGTAAAGATAGTTATTTTTTGGGTAATGTGATTTTGGTATTTCTGTTCCGCAGCCTATGGCTGCTCCACGCATAATGATGGTCCTGCGAGAACCCTGTCATTCCGAGACCCAAAAATTTTAAATTTAGTAATGGGAAATGACGATTAATAGCTATCTTTATGATTGCTA
>JAFGXD010000190.1 GCA_016936815.1 Bacteroidales bacterium | reverse complement strand
TAGCAATCATAAAGATAGCTATTAATCGTCATTTCCCATTACTAAATTTAAAATTTTTGGGTCTCGGAATGACAGGGTTCTCGCAGGGCATGGTCGGAGGAGGAAGAATAGCCGCAGCGCGGCTATTCTTCCTCCTCCGACCCCAACTAAAACAACAAGCTGTCATTCCGCGTGTAGCTGCCGTAGGCTGCGAAACCAGGAATCATTTTTTATAAAAGCACCCAAATTGATTTGGAAAAATGTAAGGCAAGAAAAAAATTATTATCTTTAAAGTCTCTAAAAAAACAGAATGATAAATCAAACCCAAATAGCCAAAAATCAAAAATATAACGAAAACCTCCTGAAGACGAGTATCTTCGGGTTTAATGGTATGGAGAAAATTGTCACAAGAAAAACATTATTCCCCCTTATAAAAGCGAGCCGGGGAAATTGATTTTGCATACTTATGAGCCATCTCCAAAATCAACCTTTCTTACTAAGAATCCCGAAAAACAACATAGAAAGAATATTATCTAATCTTGGTTCAGTTTTCGACAAATAATTATCAATAAATAAAGGGATTTGCAATCCTTTCATAAATGTTAAAATTCCCTCGGCCGCAAGTTCTTCATTTTCAATTTCAAAAACTCCTTTTTCTACTCCTTCTTCAAGAATTAGTCTTAACATACGCAATTCATCTTGGTCGTATTTTTTTCGTATGCCGTAAACACATTCAATTTCGGTAAGGTACTTGTTTTTAATAACTTCCATAATGTTTGAAAGTGTTTCTATTACTTTCAACCTTACTAAAATGTACTCCCGAAGTTTTTCTTTAGGGTTAATATCTTTGTCTAAAACTTTGTTCAACTCTGCGCTAAGAATTGAGGCTTCGTTTTCTACAACGGCTTCAAATACTTCTTCCTTACTTTTAAAATAGTAGTAAAGCGAGCTTTTTCCTTTTCCTGCTGCATTAGCAATATCGTCCATTGTTGTTTTCTTGTAACCGAATTTCGAAAAAATTACACGGGCAAGTTCAACAATGTTTTCTCTTACATCATCTTTATTTGACACTTAAAAATGTATTTATTGTAACAATTAATCTTTAAACAAATCGGCTTCCTTAATGCTCACAAATTTGCCATATTTTTCAAATTCCTTCACGTCTATTTTCTTTTTGTTTCCAACAACCATAATTACAACGGGCTGTTCTTTTAGTCTGGTTTTATAGAACTTGTCAATATGTTCGTAGTCAATATGCTTATAACGCTTAATATTTCTAACGGCAGGATCTTCTCTAAAGCCCTGATGTTTCCATCTAACAATAGTTTCGCTAAGATTTCTCATATCGGGTTTCGAGCTTAATGCCGATTGAATTAAGTAATCTCTAATCATTTCCATTCTTTCTTTTTTAACAGGCATTTCTCTAATAAGTGAATCGAAAATTTCCAAGGCATCAAAAGTCTTATCGGCTTGTGTACCAACATATCCTATAAAATTTGCCGGTTTTCCTTTTATTCCGGGTTTAGAAAAACTAGCGCCGGCAGAATAAGCTAAACTACGGTATTCTCTAACTTCCTGCAAAACTAATCCCGAAAATCCTCCTCCAAAATACTCATTAAACGCATCCATAACAGGCTGATCGTCAATTTCGAAATCTTTTCCGTTTGCAAAAAAGTATATTTTACTTTGAAGGGCTTTTTTCTTATTCACAAAAATTACGGTGTTTTCAGTATATTTTTTACATTCTTTGTATGCGGGAACAAGCTCTCCCTCGCGTGGAGTTGATGTTGCAAATATTCCTGCCGAGTATTTGGCAATTTCCTCAATATTATCTTGTCCTACGTAGTGCATTTCAATTTTATTAGCAATTGCTTGCTTAAATGTTTCTTCAAGAGCCTTAACATCTATAGCCTTAATTTCTTTTAAACTCAATCTGTCTAGATATTCCGACTGATTACCGTAAAGCGAATATTCAACCAATGCATCGGCAACATTATCTGGCTCCGATTTTTCCATCTTTCTATTCGTTTTTTCTTCATCTATAAGGTTCTTTAGTTTTTCGGGATCAATTACCGGTGAGGCAAGAAAATCCTTCAACAAATCTAAACTCTGACGATAGTTTTTCTGTATTCCTGTAAGGTTAATGTACAAAAATCCTAAATCTGAATAAATCTCATAGCTGCATCCCAATTTACTGAATTTGTTTTTTAAATCGTTAACCGACAAGTCTTCTGTGCCTGCCATATTCATCATGTAGGATGCGTATTTTAGCATTGGATATTTTTGCTCTCCGCCTGCGAATTTAATTTTTAGAGAAAAAACATGGTTATGAGGATTTTTTGTAAGATAAATATCAACACCTTCAAATTCAACCAATTCCACATCGTTTTTGAAATCAACGTATTTTTCTTTTACCGCGCCTGTAGGTATGTTTTTAAATCTTTCAGCATATTTTGAAGTAGCATCTGTATTAGCAATAAGAGGCTCAAATCCTGGCTTTTCAATTTTTTGTTTCTTTGGAAATCCCATTTTCGACATAAATGCCAGATAGTTATCGCCATAATATTTGTTGGCAATTCTAACCACATCTTCTTTAGTAATGCTGTTAATTTGCTTAATTATTTCATTCAAATAGTCGGATTTTTTTTCCATAACAAACACTTCAGCAAGCATTAAGGCTTTTCCTTCGGCTGTTTCCAATGTTTGGGAAATACCCTTATATAATTCATGCTTAATAGCTTCAACCATCCAATCTTCAAATTCTCCGGCTTTTACTTTTGCTATTTCATCTAGAATTAATTTTTCTGCATTTTCCAATTTCTGACCAAGTATTTTTGGAACAAACAAGAAAATTGTTGCACCATGATCCATATATGGCATGGAAAGTGCCTGAGCAGCCATTATTTTATTGTCGAGAACCAGACGGTCTAAAAGGCCGGTCTGACTTTCATTAGACAAAATGCTATTGCAAATTTCTAAGGGCATTTCGTCTTCGTGCCCGGATGGAGCAGTTCTAAAACCCAAAAGACCAAGCTTTATTGGTGTCATTTTGGCAACAACTTCTTCCCTTCCTTTAAAAGCTTGCTCATCCCATGTTTTTTTCTCCGGAAGTTTGCCTCTTTTTAATTGACCGAATTTTTTCTCAATAAGTTTTTTGGTATATTCTAAATCGAAATCTCCTGCTATAATAAGAGCCATATTGTTAGGCACATAGTAAGTCTTAAAAAACTCATACATTTTTGTTAAGGAAGGGTTTTTTAAATCGTCTATTGTACCAATAAGTGTTTGCTGTCCGTACGGATGATTTTTGAAAAAGTTTTCATTAAACTTCTCTAAAAGCGGGAAAAAGAAAATGTCTTCGTACATGTTTTTTTCCTCGTACACCACTTCCAGCTCGGCTTGAAAAGACCTGAAAACCGGTTCCATAAATCTATGGCTGTAAAGATCTAGCCATCTTTCCATTTGAGAGGGTGGAAATGCATTGTAAAAAATAGTATTATCCGGCCCTGTTCCAGCATTCAAATTTGTGCCGCCCATGCTGTTAATTATATCGCTAAGCTCGTTAGGTATTGCAAATTCGGCAGCTTTAAGCGATTCTTCATTTATCTTTTTCTGAATTTCTTTTCTCTTTTCATCATCAGTAGTTTTTCCCAATTCATCGTAAAGACTAAATATCTTATCTATATGAGGTTTCTCTTTTTCCCAGCTTGTTGTTCCTAATTCAGTGGTTCCTTTAAACAACATGTGTTCCATATAATGAGCCATTCCGGTAGCATCGGAAGGGTCGTTTTTACCTCCGGCTTTAACCATTACACAACCAAACACCTCTGGTTTTGAGTTATCAACTGTAAGATACACGGTTAGTCCATTCTCTAAAGTATATTCCTCTACTTTAATTTGCTGAGCATTAAGTAAGTTAAGAAAAAAGATTTGCAGAAATAGAATTATTCCAATTGTTTTCATATTAATAATCATTTATTTAACGAATAATTTAATCTCACGAAATTAAGCAATTGTGTTTAGAAAAGAACAGCGTTTAATAATTTTTATGAAATAATTGTTCTGTTTTACAGCAATAAGTAGAGAAGGCAGATTCTTTATTCTATTAAGAAAAACTTAGGAATAATTATTTGTGTTACAAAACAAAGAGAGTAAATCAAATTGTTTTGAAAAAATCCGATAAAACCAAATCTGCATCAAGATTTATCTTTTTTCTAAGTCTGTGGCGGTTCATATCAACACTTGAGGGTGAGATGTTTAACAGAGTTGAAATTTCTTTTGAAGAAAGATTCAATCTTAAAAGTGCAGCCAACCTTATTTCGTTTTTGGTTAAATTAGGAAACTGCTCGTTTAGTTTAAGAAAAAATCCTTCGTTTATTTGTTCTACCTGGGCTCTAAATTCCTCCCTTTCTTTTTCAATAGTAAGATTTTGAGCTATAAGGGTTTTTAGCTGAGACGACTCAGTTTCAGAATTTTGTTCGGCTATGGATTTAAGTTTTTCAAGAAACTCGTTCTTTTCAACAATATGAAGTGCAAAATTTGTGATTTCCTGATTTTTATATTCCAATTCAGTTTCCAAATGGGTTCTTTCCAAATCGGCATTTCTCAATTTTTCCGACATAAGAGCCGATTCTTTTTCCTGAAGAAGCTTGTTTTTCTTTAACCTTCGTCTCTGATTAATAATAATTAAAAAGGCTATTACAACCACAAAAAATATTACGAAAACCAAACCCATTCGATTCAATTCACTAATTTTTTCGTTTTTCTTATAAAGTTCTATTTCCTGATTCTTAATTTTTAATTCCTTCTCTTTTTCCAAAAGCTCGAAACGGTTCTTAAGTCTTGCGATTTCCTTAGTAGCATTTTCTTTAATTAGAGAGTCGTTGTAAACATTAAAAAGTTTAAGGTAATCGAAGGCCTCCTTGTATAAACCCTGACGGTAATTGCCCTCAGCAAGAAGCTTATAAGACTCGGTAATCTCATTTTTTGCATCAAGGGGCAGTGCAATTTGAAGACTGCTGTAGGCTTTTTCTGTTGCCAATTCAAATTTTCCTATTTCAATATAGGTTGAAGCAATATTATTCTGGTAAAAAGCTGTTGCTCGCAAATCACCAATTTCTTCGGAAATAACAAGAGCTTTTGCAAACAATTCATAAGCCTTTTTAAAATCTTTTGCCTCATAAAACAATGTCCCCATATTATTGAGAGCCAGACAGTATTTATCCTTAATTGCAAGTTTATCGGCTGTTTCAATGGCAATTGTAAAATAGTACTTTGCCGAATCGGTTTTACCCAACATTTTGTAAGAAAGGCCAATATTATTATAAGAATCTACTATAATTGGAATTTCCCGGTTCTTTATCAATTTCAAAACCCTAAACTGATATTCTATGGCCTTATCAATTTCTTCCAGATTTTGGTAAATAATTGCAATATTACTCAAATTGGCCGCCATAAGATTGTTATCGTCAATTTTCTCGCACAAATTAACAGATTGTAAATACGACTCCAATGCCTTTCTGGAAGAGCCTTTGCTTAAATACACATTTCCAATATTTGCATAAACCTTTGCTTCACCGTTAATATCCTTTAATTCCTGAAAATCTTTTCTTGCCAGCTCAAAATATTCAATTGACTTATCGTAAAGATTTTGTTGGTTGAAATTAATTGCCATAGAACCGTGGCAAACAGCTCTCTCTTTTACATTTTTGCTTTTTTTTGCTATATCAAGAGCTTTTTTGTAGTAAAAAATTGCCGAATCGTTAACCTGATGATAATGATAAGTATAGCCTAATAATTGAAGGGATTTTATTCTTCCCTCATTATACCGGTTTTCAGTGGAAATTTTATCAGCCAAAAAATTAAGAATAATGGCTTTATCGGGATAAGAAATTCTGTAACTGCGACTTAGCTCATTAATAGAATCTACCTGGTTTTTAAAAGGCAAATTTTTGTAAGAATTCGAAACACTGTCGGTAAAGCTTTGAGCCTTTGGAAACAGAGAAGCGCAGATTAACAGAAACAGAATAGATTTTCGCATTTTTTTATCTTTCGGTCGTTTTGACTAAAAGAATTAATTGATTTTAGAATTTACAATTTCCAAAATAGTGTTTTCCAGAGCAATGGCTTTTTTCTGAATTTCTTCGCCCTCGGCAAGTACCTTTTCTACATAAGCTTTATCGTTTAGACCTGAGGCATTAATTTTTACATTTAGAAATGCCCCAATAACGGCAGAACGAGCGGCCAATGCACCAACTCCGGCATCGGTAACTGAATTTGGATTACCGGTTTCGGCCATAGCTTTAATTACTTCCATGCTTTCGTAAGCGAGTTTCATGGTATTAAAAGGCACCTCAATGGCGTATTTTGTAGCATCCTGAATAGCAGCGGTACGCAAAGCTTTTTCTTCATCAGTCTTTTTTGGAAGCGAAAACCCGTCCATTATTTTATTAAAAGCAATTGTGTCTTCATCAACCATTTTAATAAGCATATCGTGGTAATATTTTCCCTTATCTGCCCAGTTAGAAAACTCCTCCCAACGTTCGTCCCAGCCTCTTTTGTGTGAAGAAAGGTTTGCCACCATAGTTGCCAAAGCAGCACCTAAAGAGCCCATATATGCCGATATTGATCCGCCACCCGGAGCAGGAGATTCTGAAGCCGTTTCGAAAACAAAATCGGTAAGCTTCATATCAATTAACTTCTTGCTCTTGTTTTGCTTTTCAAGAACATATTCAATAATTTTTTCTTCGGGTTTAAAAGGATAAAGTTCATCTAAACCCATAGATTTTACAGCAATTCTAATAAGCTCTGCATCGGAAATTCCGGTAGAACGGTTTTGTTTTTTCAAGAAATATTTACCGGCATCAAGCATGGCATTAAGGGGTACTAAACCAACAAGTTCCGATCCTGTAACTCTAACGCCTCGTGCATCGGCTTTTTTGCAAACCTCGTCAAAAGCAATATGAGTTGGAGTAATGGAAATATTTGTTAAATTCATTGAAATTTGAGCAATATTGTACTCATCAATAAACCATCCAATTCCTTTTACACATTTAAGAGTTCCGGGAATCCAAACATCGTTACCTTTTTCATCTTTAACAGGTTTTCCGGTTACAGGGTCGGTTTTTTTCCGGCCTTTTTCTCTAACATCAAAAGCAATTGCATTGGCTCTTCTGGTTGAAGTTGTGTTAAGATTAACATTAAAAGCTACCAAAAAATCTCTTGCACCAACTGCGGTTACGCCGGTTTTAGAAACAAAGTTATTAAATTCATTTGGGCCGAAATCGGGTTTCCATTCAGCAGTTCCAAGTTTATTAGGTAAAGCCTCGTATTCTCCTGAGCGACAATACGCAAGATTTTTTCGTTTTTCATCGAATGCGGCATTTTCGTAACAATAAACCGGAATTTTCAGTTCTTTCCCAATTCTCTCGCCAAGTTTTCTGGCATACTCAACGGTTTCTTCCATAGTAATATTAGAAACAGGAACAAGAGGACAAACATCGGTAGCTCCAAAACGAGGATGTTCACCTTTTTGTTTGCTCATATCAATTAATTCAGAAGCTTTTTTAACAACTCTGAAAGCGGCTTCGCAGACCTCGTCGGGTGTTCCCACAAAGGTTATCACAGTACGATTAGTTGCAGCTCCCGGGTCAACATCCAGAAGTTTAACGCCCTCTACTTTTTCAATTTCATCGGTAACTTGTTTAATAATTGCATGATCTCGGCCTTCGCTAATATTGGGCACACATTCAATAAGTTTTTTCATTTTTCCGGTATTAGAGAGTTTATAAAATTGGAATCAAAATTAAGTATTTTTTACTTATGGTTCAAAAAAGATTATTTAATATAGTTTTTCATTTCATTAACAAAATCTTCAATCTTTCGGCGTGAGACAGCTATTTCGGTTCCATCGAGCATTGTTAAGTGGGCACCGGCTTTTTTGCTAATAGATTTAACAAACTCCATATTTACAATATGCGATTTGTGAACCCTGAAAAAACCTTTATCGCACAACAAATCTTCGAATTCCCCAATATTTTTTGTAACAAGTTGTCGTGGGTCTTTTGCAAAATAGATGTAAGTATATCTTGTATCGGCTTCAAGCCTAACAATTTTATCGAGATTAATAAACTCCATATTTTCGTTAAGGTAGAGAGCAATTTTTTTTGGTTTTTCGCTTTGAATGTTTTTCAACAGAACATCAATTCGTTCATCTTTTTCTCTGTTGGAATTTCTTTTTGCAATAACCTTTTTAACGGCAGCAACGATTTCCTTTTCATCGAGTGGTTTTAGCAAATAATCTGCAGCACTAAATTTAAAGGCTTTAATGGCATATTGATTGAATGCAGTAACAAAAATAACGTCAAATTTTCTATCGGGGATTGCCTCAAGCACTTCGAAACCGCTGGCAAAAGGCATTTCAATATCTAAAAAAACAATATCCGGTTCAATTCTATTAATTTCCTGAATTGCTTCAAAAGCCGAATGTAGACTTGTAATCACTTCAATTTCAGGACATTTATCAGCAATAATAGCTTCAATAAGATTGCAGGCGTTTTTTTCATCATCTACTATTACAGCTTTAAGCCTTTTATTATCCATTTGAAAAAGAGTTTTTTAAATAAAAATATTTCCATTCATCTTGCCTATATTGCCTGAACCCATTTTAAGGCAAGATTCAAAAATACGTTTTTCTACATAAAATCCCGTAATTTCCAGGAAAAAAAACTAAGTGCAAAAACCCAATTTTGCATAGGACATCTGCGGTAAAAAATAGAATATTTTGCTAACGTTCTGATTTTATGTACATAACTATCGCCGGTCAATTTGTTAAAAAAACTTAGCACATTTTAATGACTTGAAAAACTCATTGATTTATTCATATCTTTGCATACGTAATCAAAAATACAAAATGAAATGTCTAGACTAAGCGCATCAGTAATTTTAATCCTTTTGGGTTTATCCTTTTCTTTTTCTCAGGAAAATCAGGTTAAGTGGACAAAATCTTCGAAGTCTCTTGGTAACGGTGAATATGAGCTAACCTTTGCAGGAATTCCCAACGAGCATTGGCACATGTATGGAGTTAATGATAAAGGAAAAGCCTTCGAAATAGTTTTCGATGATGAGAAGTTGGTTAAAGTAATTGGCAAGATATCTCAATCTCCACAGCCAAAAAAATACTTCGATGACCTTATGGGTTTCGACAGAGAAGAATTTGCAGGTGCAGCAACATTTAAGGTTAAGGTTAAGTATTCCGGAAAAGAAGATAAAAAAATTACCGGATATATTGATTATCAAACATGTGTAGATGAGGAACATGGAGGAATTTGTCAATTTGAAAAAGAAGACTTTTCTTTTGAATTTTCCAGTCCTAAAATTGAGATAAATGAAATTAAGCATGAGGAAAATTCTGAAATTGTTGTTGAAGATAGCTCTCAAAATATTGCTGTACTGATTGATAGTACAGAAGAAGATTCTGCCGAATTAACAGTTAGTCAGGCTGAACTCGATGAAGATATTGAAATTGAAACAGATACAGATATTTCAAAGGAATCTTTGTGGATGATATTCTGGATTGCATTTGGAGCCGGCTTAATTGCAATTGTTACTCCTTGTGTTTTACCAATGATTCCAATGACTGTTTCATTCTTTATGAAAGGCTCGGAAAACAAAGCTAAAGGAAGAAGACAGGCTGTTTTATTCGGAATTTTTATTATTATTATATTTGTTATTCTTGGAACTGCCGTTGCTTTTGCCTTTGGAGAACAATTTAGTAACTGGCTGAGTACGCATTGGTTACCAAACATATTGTTTTTTCTTATTTTCATGTTTTTTGCCGCTGCTTTCTTTGGAATGTTTGAGCTAACAATGCCGGCTTGGTTAATTAATAAATCCGACAAACATGCAGATAAGGGTGGTTTTATGGGCGTTTTCTTTATGGCATTTACTCTGGTTTTAGTATCATTTTCATGTACCGCTCCCATTGTTGGTTCTATTTTGGTTTTCTCGGCTCAGGGCGAATTTCTTATTCCAATTGTTGGAATGGCAGGATTTGGACTGGCATTTGCTCTTCCGTTTACGCTTTTTGCTTTGTTTCCAAGGTGGTTAAATAATATGCCAAAATCGGGTGGATGGTTAAACTCAGTTAAAGTAGTGCTTGGTTTTGTTGAACTTGCTCTTGCACTTAAGTTCTTAAGTATGCCAGATTTAACTTACCATTGGGGACTGCTAAATCGTGATATTTATCTGGCTCTTTGGATTGCAATTTTTTCACTAATGGGAATTTACTTAATTGGGAAAATAAAATTCAAGCACGACGACGATTTAAAGTACATTCCGGTTCCAAGATTAATTTTGGCAATTTTTACATTTGGTTTTGTAATATACATGATTCCCGGAATGTTTGGAGCCCCGCTTAAACTTCTTGCAGGATGGATTCCACCCGAAAAAACACATAGTTTCGATTTGAGGTCTATAATGAGAGAAACAGTTAAAAACTCGGGAAAAGGAGATATTATGTACGATGGTTTATGCGAAAAACCAAAATACGATGAACATTTAGAAATACCCCACGGATTACAGGGATATTTCGACCTAAATCAGGCTCTTGAATGCTCTAAAAATACCAACAAACCAATTTTTGTTGACTTTACAGGTTTAGCATGTAATAACTGCAGATTAATGGAAGAAAACGTTTGGAACCGAGAAGGCATTTTGGAAATGCTTAGAGATGAGTATATTATTGTTTCTTTGTATGTTGACGATAGAACAAAACTTGATGAAGCTGATTGGACACCTGCAGATGTTTCAAAAGATGGTAGGGTTAAGAAGACAATTGGCGATAAATATTCTGATTATCAGGCAAGAGTTTACGGTGAAAACTCTCAGCCAAAATACTATATTCTGGATCATACCGGAAAGAAAGTTATTGATGAATCGGTAGGATATTCAACTGAAGAAAACTTTAGAAACTTTCTGAAAAAAGGTATAAAAGTTTATAAGAAAAAGAACAAAGCAAAAGCTGAAGAAAAGAAAGAGTAGGGAAAAACCTTCCCTACCTTACTGTATCGAGCATTAAACCTAACCCATCTTCCCGCATAACCCAGGTTTTGCCTGCAATTTCCTCAACTGGAACACCCGGTTTGTTAACTACATCGTTAATAATATCGTTCATTTTTGGGTCAATGTAAATGGCTTTGCCAACCGGAACTTTCAAAAGAATTTCAACTTCTTGTTTGCGCCATTTTTCGTCTTTTAAAAGAAAAAAGTACTGGTCGAGTATAAGCTGATTACCTTCAAGATTCCACTGATAAATAATTTCACTTGAATTTTCGTTTGCATTTTTGCGGTTTTTGCCTCTTGAACGCTTTTTAATAACTATTTCGTATTCTTTTGTATCGGAAATACTTACAGAAACTTTTGGTCTTCCAAAAACGGTTCTTTCTCCATTTTCTTCAAAAATATTAAATGAATGTTCCGAAACAGCAAAGTATTCATCATTAAGTTTATCGGGCATCATTCTTACAACAAGGGTGTCGGAGCCGTTGGTAGAAATTGCATAGTTCTGAATTTCCTTACCTTTAAAGCGGAAATTTTTTCCTTCGGAAATACCAACAACCGCTAGGATAATAAAACCTAAAATCCAGAATATAAGGAAAATACTACCAACTAATCTGTTCTTTCCCCTAATGTTAAAAATTAGCTTTATTCCACCAAAAATCATTGATAAAACAGGAATTCCTATAAGAAAGAAAATACCAATAAAGAGCATGGTTACATTAGAGCTCATAAAAACCGATTCTAGAACAGAAGCTAAAGAATAGGAGTCGGATGACCAAAATCCCATTGAAAAAATCCCATTTTCTGAGTAATATGTTGAAAAGAAAGAAATAATAAAAAATAAACCTGTTACAACAAGAACAACACCAAAAATATATAGTGCTGCACGAAAAAACGACCTTGCACCATGCCCCACATTTTCAAAGCTATCATCAAAAAAATTTCTTGCATCCTTATAAGGTTTTTTTTTCTTAATGTCTTTAAGGTTGCTTTTTACGTTTGCAAATTCTTCCTTAATTGTTTTTTCAATATTTGAAACATTAATTTTCTCTCCTCTCATGTGAAGTTTTTCTCTTGCTGAATTTGCTTTTGGAGTAATGGCCCAAAGAATAAGATAAATCCAAAAACCTATAAAACCAATGGCAAGAACAACAAAAATTATTCTAACAATAACAGGATCTATTCCGAAATAGGCTCCTAATCCACCACAAACACCTCCAAAAATCTGATCATCGGGGTCGCGGTAGACTCTTTTCACCGTTTTTTCATCGTTTTGATACTTTTCTTCATTATTTTCCACAGGTTCTTCATCGCTGAATACCTCAGGTTCGCCCATAATTTCAATTACACTTCCAACATCTTTCATGGTAATAACCTGATTAGAATCGGAAGTCCTTTCTCTAAAAAGCTCAGCAATACGAGCTTCCACATCGCTAATTATTTCTGCACCTTCCTCGCGGTTCGAAAATCTGGAATTAATTGAATTCAGGTATTTTCCAAGTCTTTCATAAGCATCTTCATCAATATGAAAGATTTGTCCGCTAATGTTAATTGTGAATGTCTTTTTCATCTCTATTTTGAATTAAGAATTTTTTCTAATTTGATTTACTGTTTCAACAAGTTCGTTCCATGAATTATCCATCTGAGCAAGAAATTCAATTCCCTTTTCTGTTAGACTGTAGTATTTTCGAGGAGGACCCTGAGTTGATTCTTCCCAGCGGTACGATAAAAGTCCGTTGTTTTTCAGTCTTGTAAGCAATGGGTAAAGTGTTCCTTCAACCACCAGCATTTCCGATTCTTTTAGATTACTGATAATATCGGAAACATAACAAGCTTTGTTTGAGAGTACTGAAAGAATGCAGTATTCCAAAACCCCTTTGCGCATTTGTGCTCTTATGTTTTCTATATTCATTTTAGAAAAGTTTTACACTGCAAATATAAATGAAAATTTAGTACTATGCAATACATGGTACTAAAAAAATAAAATTCTATAAAAACTTTAATTAAACATCAAAGGATTAATCAGGGACTTAAACAAAGAATCAAAAACAATAATTAACTCAAACCACCCCTCTATTTTAAAATAGTCTAAATAATTCTTACTTAAAACAAGTTATAAATCATAAGAATTCTAAACTATTTATTCTAAATTAGCAAGCCTAAATTTTATATTATTTTGTAATAAAACAAAACTAAATACAAGGAGAAAATGACAAAACAAAAAAAATTTATCACTTGTGAAGGAAACTATGCTGCTTCTCATGTAGCTTATATGTTTAGTGAAGTAGCGGCTATTTACCCTATCACTCCTTCTTCCGACATGGCAGAGTATGTTGATTCATGGTCTGCTGCGGGTAGAAAAAATATTTTTGGCGAAACAGTTAGAGTTTCCGAAATGCAATCTGAAGCCGGAGCTGCCGGAGCTTTGCACGGATCTCTTCAGGGTGGTGCGTTAACAAGTACATACACAGCCTCTCAAGGTTTGTTGCTTATGATTCCAAATATGTACAAAATTTCGGGAGAACTTCTTCCTGCAGTTTTTCACGTTAGCGCCAGAACAGTTGCAACTCAGGCTCTTTCAATCTTTGGAGACCACAGCGATGTTATGGCTTGCCGTCAGACCGGATTTGCAATGTTAGCAACCGGAAGTGCTCAGGAAATAATGGATATAGCTTGTGTTGCCCATCTTACTGCAATTAAAACAAGAATTCCTTTCCTACATTTCTTCGATGGTTTTAGAACTTCACACGAAATACAAAAAGTTGAATATTTCGATAATGAAGATATTGCTCATTTAGTAGATTATGATGCACTTCAGCAATTCAGAAAAAATGCTCTAAACCCTGAACATCCTGTAACTAAAGGAACTGCTCAGAACCCGGACGTATTTTTCCAAGCTAGAGAAGCTGCGGATAAATTCTTAGATCCTGTTCCCGATACTGTTGAAATGTATATGCAGGAAATTACAAAACTTACAGGTAGAGAATATCATCCTTTTGTTTATTACGGAGACCAAAATGCTGAAAATATTATTATTGCAATGGGCTCAATTACAAGCACTATAAAAGATGTAGTTGATCACCTAAATGCAAAAGGCGAAAAAACAGGTTTGGTTATTGTTCATCTTTACAGACCATTCTCTCCAAAATATTTCTTTAAGGTTATTCCAAAATCAGTTAAGAGAATTACTGTTCTCGACAGAACAAAAGAACCGGGAGCAAATGGCGAACCAATGTATTTAGATGTTAAAGACTTATTCTATGGAAGCGAAAATGCTCCATTAATTGTTGGTGGTCGTTACGGGTTAAGTTCAAAAGATACTACCCCTGCAATGATGGTTTCTGTTTTTGATAATATGAAGATGAAAGAACCAAAAAATCGTTTTACAGTTGGTATTGTCGACGATGTTAAGTTTTCTTCTCTTCCTTTATTACCTGAAATTTCTGTTTTACCAAAAGGTACTTTCGAAGGTAAATTCTATGGATTAGGAGCTGATGGTACTGTTGGAGCAAATAAAAACTCTATTAAAATTATTGGCGATTCTACAGATAAGTATTGTCAGGCTTATTTTGCTTACGACTCCAAAAAATCAGGTGGTATTACAACTTCTCACCTTCGTTTTGGCGATCAGCAAATTAGAGCTCCTTATCTTGTTAGTACTCCCGATTTTGTTGCTTGTCACGTTCCTTCTTACCTAGATAAATACGATATGCTTAAAGGCATTAAAGAAGGCGGAACTTTCCTTTTTAATAGCATCTGGGATGTTGAGGAAACAAAAAATCGTTTCCCTAACCACATGAAAAAAACTTTGGCTGATAAAAATATTAAAGTATACATTATTAATGCAACTGCAATAGCCGAAGAAATTGGTTTAGGTAATCGTACTAATACCATTATGCAAGCAGCTTTTTTTAAAGTTTCTAATGTAATTCCTTACGAACTTGCTGTTAAGGAAATGAAAAAGGCAATCGATAAATCTTACGGCAGAAAAGGTGAGCATATTGTAAAAATGAACTATGCTTCAGTTGATAAGGGTGGTGAGGTTGCCGAACTTATTGTGCCAAAAGAATGGGCAAATCTAAGTTCAAGTCCAAAACAAATTGACGAAAATCTTCCCGATTTTGTTAAAAATGTAATGCTTCCAATTAATGCTCTTAAAGGTGATGATTTACCTGTTAGCGCATTTGTAGGAAGAGAAGATGGTCAACTTCCACAAGGAACAACTGCTTTCGAAAAACGAGGTATTGCAGTTAACATTCCCGAATGGATTGGTGCAAACTGTATTCAGTGTAACCAGTGTTCTTATGTTTGTCCTCATGCTGCTATCAGACCTTTCCTTTTAGATGAAAAAGAAGCTGCTGCTGCTCCTGCAAATACTGAACTTATTCAAGGAATTGGAGGAACCAAAGCATACAAATTCAGAATGCAGATTTCTCCGCTAGATTGTACAGGTTGTGGTAACTGTGTTGACGTTTGTCCTTCTAAAACTAAAGCTCTTGAAATGAAACCTCTTGGAACACAAGAAGCTGAAATTAACAGATGGGAGCACATGCATCATAAAGTTGGATATAAAGATGCCGTTTTGGATAAATATTCAACCGTTAAAAATTCTCAGTTTGCTCAGCCATTATTCGAGTTTTCGGGAGCTTGCGCCGGTTGTGGAGAAACACCATATATTAAGGCAATAACTCAGCTTTACGGACAAAGAATGATTGTTGCCAATGCAACAGGTTGTTCTTCAATTTATGGCGGAACTTTCCCAGCTTCTCCATACTGCAAAAATCTAAAAACTGGATACGGACCGGCTTGGGCAAATTCACTTTTTGAAGATAATGCTGAATACGGCTACGGAATTGGTCTTGGCGTTGAACAAATGCGAAGAAGAATTGAAGACCGCATGAAAAAAGCAATGGAAACTGAAATTTCCGGAGAACTTAAGTCATTATTCAAAGAATGGATTGACAACAAAAATAATGCTGATTTAACTATGGAACTTGCAGCCAAACTTGTTCCAATAATGAAAAAAGAAAGTAACCCACTTGTTAAGGAAATTCTTTCTCTTGAGCAGTATCTTGTTAAGAAATCAATCTGGATTTTTGGTGGCGACGGCTGGGCTTACGATATAGGATACGGTGGATTAGATCATGTTATTGCATCCGGCGACGATGTTAACATTCTTGTTTTGGATACAGAAGTTTATTCGAATACCGGAGGACAGGCTTCTAAATCAACCCCTGTTGGTGCGGTTGCAAAATTTGCTGCTTCTGGAATGAAAACTCGAAAGAAAGACCTTGGGGCAATGGCAATGACTTATGGTTACGTTTATATTGCTCAGGTTGCAATGGGTTCAAGTCAGGCTCAGTATTTTAAAGCAATTAAAGAAGCTGAAGCATACCCCGGACCATCCCTAATTATTGCTTATGCTCCTTGTATTGCTCACGGATTGAAAGAAGGAATGGGCGCAACACAACTTGAAACCAAAAAGGCTGTTGAGTCAGGTTACTGGCATCTTTACAGATACAATCCGCTTTTAGAAACCGAAGGAAAAAATCCTTTCACTTTAGATTCAAAAGAACCGGATTGGGATAAATTCCAAAACTTCCTTAAGTCTGAAGTACGCTACTCTTCATTAATGAAATCGTTCCCAGGTGAAGCCGATAAGCTTTTCAAGATTGCAGAGGAAGATGCAAAATGGAGATATAGAAATTATGTGCGTTTGTCGCAAATGGAATATTAACCATTATAAACATGGAAAAAGCTGCTCTATTTGGGCAGCTTTTTTTTTCACTCTAATTTATGAAACAGTCTTCCCTTAAAGAATCATTTTTATTTCTAATTTTGCTACATAATTTTTTCTTAATGAAATTTACATCTTATCAGGAAACTATTGATTATTTGTTTGCACAACTACCTATGTATCAACGCACAGGAAAAGCTGCATATAAAGCCAATTTGAAAAATACTTTGAAATTAGACGAATTAACCAAACAGCCTCATAAAAAGTTTTTAACAGTGCATGTTGGCGGAACAAACGGAAAAGGCTCTGTTTCTCATTTGTTGGCATCGGTTTTAATGGAAGCAGGCTATAAAACAGGTTTATATACATCCCCTCATTTGTTAGATTTTAGAGAACGAATTAAAATTAACGGAATAGAAATTAGCAAAAATGCAGTGGTAGATTTTGTAAATTCATACTACATTAATTTCAACCAAATTAAACCTTCATTTTTTGAAATGACTGTTGCTATGGCTTTCGATTATTTTGCAAAAGAAAAAGTAGATATTGCAATTATTGAAGTTGGTCTAGGAGGTAGACTTGATTCAACAAATATTATTTCACCTGTTTGTTCGGTTATTACTAATATTGGCAACGACCATAGCGATTTACTGGGTTCTTCGGCAGAATTAAGGGCATTTGAAAAAGCAGGTATTATTAAACAAAATAAGGCAATAATTATTGGCGAAACACAAGAGGAAATAAAGCATGTATTTGAGAATAAGGCAAATTCAGAAAATTCACCTATTATTTTTGCCGATTCTAACTATTCATGCGAATACTCTATGTTGGGACTTGATAATTTGCAAATATTTAATATTGAGGGATTAGGTAAAAAAATCCAGATTAAAACAAGCCTTCTTGGAAAATATCAGATAAAAAATGTAATTACAGCTTTTCAAGTTGTTGAAATATTAAAGGAAACTTTAGAAATATCTGAAAATCAACTTATTCTTGGATTCGAAAAGGTAGCAGTAAATACCGGATTAAGAGGTCGGTGGGAAATAATAAATCAGGCCCCCTTAACAATATGCGATACAGGTCATAATTTTGAAGGAATAAGCGAAATTGTTAATCAAATTAATAATACTCCCTATAAAAAACTTCATTTTGTTTTAGGAATGGTTAACGATAAGAAAATAGATTCTATATTGGACTTATTGCCTAAAAATGCACATTATTATTTTGCAAAAGCATCTGTACCCAGAGCTTTAAACTCTAATGAATTAGCTGAGAAAGCGAGACTGCAAGGCTTGTATGGAAATGCTTTTTCTACGGTTTCACAAGCATATTTATCGGCTCTTTCTAATGCTGAAGAAAATGATCTCGTTTTTGTGGGAGGTAGCACATTTGTTGTTGCCGATTTGTTATTATTGCTAGAACAAAACATATAATTGCCTCTTTATTCAAACATTAATATAACTTTCCTATTTTTGCCTTTCAATACAGGCTTAATAAATGAAAAAAATTGTCGACAAAACAAAAAATTGTTTGCTGGTTATTACCGGCCCAACAGGCGTGGGTAAAACCAATTTATCTATTGAATTAGCAAAAAACTTCCAAACAGAAATTATTTCATGCGATAGTCGCCAGTTTTACCGTGAAATGAAAATTGGTACTGCTGTGCCTTCTTCAGAACAACTTGCCGAAGTCAAACATCATTTTGTTCAGCATCTTTCAATTACCGACTATTATAATGCCAGTATGTTTGAATTCGATTGTTTGGCGCTGCTTGAAAATCTTTTTAAAAAAAATAAAATTGTAATAATGACCGGCGGTTCGGGAATGTATATTGATGCCGTATGCAACGGAATTGACGATATTCCCGACATTGATATGAAATTAAGAGCCAAATTAATTGAAAGGATTGAAAATGAAGGTCTTGAAGCAATGCGTTTTGAGTTGAAAAGATTAGACCCTGTTGCTTACAATTTTATTGATTTGAAAAATAAACAACGTTTACTACGTGCTTTGGAAGTTACTTTGCATACCGGAAAACCATATTCCTCTTTTAGAACTGAAAAGAAAAAAGAAAGAGATTTTGAAATAATTAAGGTGGTTATTAACCGCAAAAGAGATGAGCTCTATTCCGGAATTAACCGACGAGTTGACCAAATGATGAAAGATGGTTTACTTGAGGAGGTAAAGTCAGTACTGAATTTTAAAGGAGCTAATGCCCTTAAAACTGTTGGTTACAAAGAACTTTTCGACTATTTAGAAAATAAAACAAGCATTGAAGAAGCAGTAGAACTTATTAAACGAAATTCAAGAAGATATGCAAAACGTCAACTTTCTTGGTTTGGCAGAGACAATGATTATAAATATTTTCAACCCCAAAACAGCAATGAAATTATGGATTTGGTGAATTTTTGAACTTTGACCAAACAACATTTTTTTGAAACAAAGAAACATTTTTCTTACACTAGCGTAAAATATTTTCAGACAAACACAATTTTTTTTGAAAAGTTTTTGTTTTATATCTAACCCTTTGTCTAACCAAAACTTTACTACAATGAAAACGCTGAACTTATTTTTTCTGCTTCTGTTAACACTATCTTTATTAATGATTTCTTGTAGTGTAAAACGGCCCACCGTCAAAATTAAAGCCGATAAAAGAGAAATATTTGCCGGCGATTCTATTAAGTTTTCATGGAATATTGCAAAATCAAAAAAGATTAGTGAAATTTTGCTTAACGATTCAATTAAAATTACAAAATTAGTTGGCGACACCCTTCTTAAACCCGATACAAGTGCGGTTTTTAGTATTAAAACCAAAATAAAAGGATTTGTAAAACCTTCAGTAAAGAAAGTTAAAATATCTGTTAAAAAGCCTGAGATAGAATCTTTTACTGCTTATAGAGACCGTTTCGACAGTACTATGGTAATTATTAAATGGAAAACAAAAAACTTTGAAACCGTTATGCTACATGGCTTCCCGGAAAGAATACCTTCTTCGGGCGAAAAACGAATTAGATCATTAAGCAGAGGCAATTATACTTTGGTTGGTTCCACTCCTTTTCAGACTATTTCTAAAACTGTTTATGTTGAGGGTTCTAGCCAATTCAGACCTTTTGTATATAAGAAAAAGAATATTGAAGATTTGGGCTCCAATCAGCAATTTAATATGGAAATTCTTGAAACAAATATCGATAGCTTTCCAAATTACGTAAAGCTTAAAGTTCTTGTTTACGACTCGCTGGGAAATTTTATTACAAATCTTGCACCTCCATTTGCTAACGAGGAAATTGCAAAAACTTACTTCAAATCTATTGCAGAAACAGTTGATGGACTTTCAACAGAAATTGAATACGAGGTAAAGGAAGTTAGAGAAAGTCCACAGCTTTACGATGTTGCACTTACTTTGGACTATTCAGGCTCAATGACAAATACTAATCCTGTTTTGGAAGATGCCACCGCAATGTTTATTTCTATGAAATTCGATGGAGATAAGTATTCTTTAATTAAATTCGATCACAGACTGGCAGAAGCCTGCGAACTTACTAACAGTAAAACTTTGCTTTCAAAAAAATCAAACTTTAAAGGTCTCGATACTTTAGGAGGCTCTACCGCCCTTTATGCAGCAATTGGAAAAGGGATAAATAGCTTGGAAAATGCTGAAAACCAAAAGGTTGTTATGCTGTTTACCGATGGTTTCGAAAATTCCTCATTTGGATATTTGGGACAATACACAGCAACGATTAATCAGGTTGTTAAGGAAAGTCGGGAAAAAGGTACAAAATTAATTTTGGTTGGATATGGAACGGTTAATTATAGACTCTTAAAAGAGCTATCATATTATACAAACGGGTCTTTTTATTATCTCGACAATGCCCAACAGATTTACGAAGTTTATAAGGAAATGCAGCATAATTTCAGAACTTATTATGAAATAATTATAAAGCCGGTTAAAAAATCAGGAGAACATTTAATTTCCTTGAATTATTTTAACACAAAAGATACATCAATAACCCAAAGACCTTATTTTATTGGTGATGTTGGCGATTTTATGGCTTTGGAAATAGATACAGCTTCCTATTGGTACAATGCTCAAATGATTAATAATAACTACTATATTGCTACAGCTCCACAGGCATTGGTTAATTTTGATCTTGATAAATCGGAAGTTAAGAATCAGTATTACCAATCTTTGCAAAATATTGTAAAATATATGAAAGCAAATCCCCGCTCAATAATTAAAATTTATGGTCACACCGATACCAGAGGATCAGAAAATTATAATATGGAATTATCTAAGAGAAGAGCTGAGGCCGTAAAAAGATTTTTAATATCAAAAGGGATATCAGTTAATAGAATAGAATCGGTTCCAATGGGCAAAAAACTTCCGGTTTATCAAGATGATAAAATAGAATTTTTCGCTGCCCAAAACCGAAGAGTGGAATTTGTTATTTGGGATAAGTAACCTGGTTACAAGCTCGCCTGGAAAAAAGACAAGGAAATAATATAATTAACTATTAAGTTGTAATCGATAATTGAAAATCTCAAAACTTTTTTACAAAATCCATTATTAGTCTGTCAATATCCTTATTTTTAAAGTCTTTATCCATTTTATTGTTTATTATCAGCAAATCAGCATATTGCGTTAAATCCTGATTTTTATTCTGACCACTATTGTCGGTTATTAAAAAAAACAATCCGGGTTTTACATGTTTTATTAAACTTGCAGATTCAAAAACAATAAACCTACCACAATCTACTATCTCGCAGAATTTAATAAATGCTTCATTTAAATATTCATCTTTAACCTGTATAAAATAGACTTCCTTTGCTCCATCAAGCAAAAAATTGGAGGTATCCTTTCCTGTATTTGTTTTATTTTCTTTTGAAATAATGAAATTCTCCGATTCAATCAAAATAATACCCGGATCGCTTGTATGAAAATGAGGTGTAATTTTTACTGCAATTGGACTAAAAGCAATTAATTTCCTTAACAAAGCTCGTACAAAACTGGTCTTGCCAACATTTTTGCCGGTTCCCGCAACAATAATAGATTTTGTTAATTCAAACAAAGCGATACCGAAATTACTAATTATTCAGGTTTATCAAAACTTGTAACTTCTCTAACAACAGAAATAACTTCAGAATCGTTAAGTTTAGCAATTCTTGACTCGAACCATTTCTTTCCTTTTCTTGTTGGAATCTCATAAATTGCAGATTCCGGTTTTCCTGTTTCAAGAACCAGATTTATTTTTTCTTTCATCTCTAACACCTTATCGGAGGGAAACAAATCTGCTAAAGTTTTTCCAACAATTCTATTGTCTAAGCCAAGGAAATTATTAACATCAGGTTTAAAATCGGTATACTCTCCGGATTTATTTACTGTAAAAATAGCATCGGGAATAGCCTCAAAAAGACTTTGAATTTTTTGTTCCGATTTACGAAGATTATTCTCAAGAGCCTTTCTTTCCGAAATGTCTCTAATAATTGCATAAACAAACTTTTGGTTTTCGTCAATTTTTATTGCAGTAAGACTAACTTCAGAATCGAACAAGCTGCCATCTTTTCTTTTATAAACCCAGTAAAATGGTTTACAATTACCTTCGTAGGCTTCCTGAATTTTCTTCTCCCTTTTTTCTCTGGAAAGAACACCTGATGGTTGAGATTCGGGCGATAAAACAAGCAAATCCATTCCCAGCATTTCATCTCTGGTATAGCCAAACATCTCATTCGATTTACTGTTACAATCAACCAAAACATCTCCGGCGTCGTGATCAACCATTAATATTGCATCATTAGCTTCAGAAAATAATGAATAATAGCGTTTTTGACTTTCTAAGAGTGCGTTTTCAGATAGCTTTTCCTTAGTCACATCAACAGTCCACATTAGAATTCTGTTAATTTCACCTTTCTCGTTTGAAACGGGTTCCAAATGAGCTTCAACCCATTGTTCAGAGTCTTCTACATTAATTTTTTGCCTGTAAATTACATGTTCGCCATTTCTGGCACGTTGAAATTTCTCAATAAAATATCCCGGATCGTGACGTCTTTCTTTAGGAATAAAATCAAGCAAATTGTCACCTTTAGAGAGCTTATGATTAAACTCTTCCTTAATTATTTCCTCCGAAGCCTTGTTAAATGTAACAATTCTATAATTAAAATCTACCAAATAAAACCTCTGAATACTTGAATTAAACAAAGGCATAAGGTCAGATTTTATTTCGTTTATTTCGTTTTCCATTTTCTTTCTTTCCGAAAAGTCGTGCATTCTAATGCAAACATATTCAAGCTTTTCCTCTGCTTTTTTTACCAATGGAAAAATTTGCATCCTGAAAAATAGTTTTTCATCCTGAAACCTGAAAACTCTGTTAAGAAAATGCGATACTCCTTCCAAAGAATTAACAAAAAGTCCTGAAAATTCTTCTTTGTCAAGAAAGTTTAATAAATCAAAAATCGACCGGTCTAATGATATTTCCTTTTTTAAAATACTTGAAACAAATTTTCTAGCAGCCCGGTTTGTTATTTTAATATTGAATGCCTTGTCTATTACAAACATAGCATCCTGATTTGAGTTAATAACCGATTGAAAAGCGCCTTCGCTTTCATTTAGGTTTTTCATTAATTCCTCGTTGTAAAGAGGTTTGTCGTCGAAAGATTCAGAATCGGAAAGCTTACGAAAAATAATTTGTACGGAGTTTTTGTTTTTAAATTCAATTTGTGAGCCAATTCCTTCAATAAATAATTGTTTATTCTTTAGGGTGTTTAGATGAAAGCTAAATGAACCTGTTTTTGTTTTGTTTTTTAAAGCATATTCAATTTTTTCTCTAAAAAGCGATTGATTCTCAGGTTCAACAAAATCGTAAATATTTTTTTCAAGAAGTTCTTCAATGTAAATAGTTTCAAAAAGTTTTAGGCCGGCAAAATTTATGTACTGAATTTTGTCATCGGTAAGCACAACTATTGTGTCAGGAGAATCTTCAATAAGGGTTCTGTAACGGCTTTCCCTTACAAAGATTTCTTTATCGTATTTGTGTTTGGCAAGAGCCATTTCTATACTAATACCCAAAACAGTTTTGTTTACAGGTTTTAGAAGATACCCGTAAGAATTTGTTGCTACAGCCCTTTGAATAGTAGATTCCTTTGTGTCGCTAGTGAGGTATATTACCGGAACGTTATACTTTTGATATATTATCTCTGCCGCTTTAATTCCATCTGTTTTTCCGGGTAAATGAATATCCATTAACACACAATCGGGATCTAGTTCTCTAAACTTCTCCAAAGCTTCATCGGCATCTGCAAAAAAGCCCACCAGTTGATAACCTAAATCTGTTAAGAACATTTTAAAAACGGTTGACAACATTCTGTCATCTTCAACAACAAGTATTTTTTTATCTTTCATTCTGAAAAGTATTATAAAAATCAACTTCCAGTCTTACAATATTTTGCTGTACAATTGATGGTGTTTTTTAACAATTTTTATCTATTAATTTAAAACAAGATACAATTTTTCTGAGTTACTTTGTTTTTTGGTAATTCCAAATATGCAATTTTTTTTTGTATAAACAAACAGTTTTTAATGGATTTAATTTTAGATATAGGAAATACTAGGACAAAATATTTAGTTGGTAAGCATTTAGGTATTGTTGAAGAATTTACTCAAGAAGCAATAGATGAACTGTTTACAACTTTTAAGGACATTAATTCCTGCATTATTTCAAGTGTAAAGAATTTAGATTCTAATCTTATAAATTATATTTCTAAGAAAGTATCTGTTTTCATATTGTTCAACCAGTTAACTCCCATACCTATTATTAATTTATATGCGCAACCCGAAAACCTTGGTAAAGACCGTCTAGCCGGAGTTATTGGAGCTTATACAATTTTTCCGAATGAACCTGTTTTAGTGGTAGATTTGGGTACTGCAATTACCTTCGATTTTATCGATTCGAACAAAAATTATTTAGGAGGCACTATTTCTCCCGGGTTAAATACCAGATTTAAATCACTTAATTTGTTTACAGACAAATTGCCATTATGCGAGCCTAACGATTCTGAATATCTTTTTGCTGCAAATACAGAAGATGCTATTGTTTCGGGAGTTCAGAACGGAATTATTTTTGAAATAGAGGGGTATATAAATGCTTTTTCAAAAAAATATCCTAAACTTAAGACAATAATTACAGGCGGAGACAGTATAAATTTTGCAAAAAAACTAAAAAAACCCATCTTTGCAGAGCCAAATTTAATATTTATTGGTTTAAAAACTATTTTAAAATATAATGCGAAAAATTAACCTTATTGCTTTATTGCTGATTATTACAGTATTTTCTGCTTTAGCTCAGAACAATACTACCTCTCCCTATTCTCGTTATGGTTTAGGTGAGCTTATTAACCGAGGCTTTGGTCAGTCAAGAGCAATGGGAGGCGTTGCAATCGGGCTTTTCGACCCCGGACAAATTAATATGGTTAATCCGGCCTCTTTTTCCTGTTTTGAAAACAGATCATTTATTTTTGAGTTTGGTCTTAAATCTAAAGCTAGTATTTTTAAAACCAACGAACAATCTTATACCGATAATAGCTCCAACATAGACTATTTTGTTATGGGATTCCCTGTTATTCATTCAAAATGGCACAGCACAATAGGCCTTGTTCCTTTTAGTTTTGTTGGTTATAATTTGGAAATGACCGAGGAAACAGCAGTTGGTACTGCCAGTCATTTTTATACCGGAACGGGCGGTTTGCAACAATTTTATCTGGGCAACTCTTTTATGTTTTTTAAACACTTTTCTTTAGGAGTAAACGCATCATACTTGTTTGGCGACATAAGCTATACCAGAAAGGTAAGCTTTCCGGGAAGCAGTTATGTATATAATTTCTACAACGAACAAAGTACAGTTTTAGGGGATTTGTTTTTTAATTTCGGAGCCTCATTTACCGACACCATTATTGTAAAAAAGGATTCTGCAATTAGCAGAGATTTGGCCAGAAAAATTAAATTTAATTTTGGTTTCACTTACGACAATGCATCCAAAATAAACGGATCTTCAAGCATTTTTTCTACTACCTCATTGGGAGCAGGTTCTTCTCTCGACACTTTGCAAAATGAAACTATTGACAATGGTTATGTTGATATTCCACAAAATATAGGCCTTGGTTTTTCTATTACTTTTATGAATGGATTATTTAGTAATAATAATAGCCGTTTTACTGTTGCAGCCGATTTTAGGATGCAAAACTGGGAAGACGCAAGATTCTTTGGAAGAAACGATTCGCTTCTTAACAACAATATTATTGGAATGGGAATTGAATATGTACCAAATTACTACCCCAGAAAAAATGTAGGATATTTTCAAAAGGTTTTTTATAGATTTGGCTTTCATACAAATACAGGTTATGTGCAAATTAATAATGAGGCCATTAAAGACTTTGGCATAAGTTTTGGTTTGGGATTACCTATAAATAAATTTACAAAATCTACTATGAACATATCATTTGAATTTGGCAAAACGGGAACATTGGCAAACAATTTGTTGCAGGAAAACTACGGAATTGTTTCTTTGAGCCTTTCCTTGCACGACAGATGGTTCAACAAAAGAAAATTTGATTAAAAACATAATATTATGAGCACAAGGATTTTAATTACTACAGTTATTGCCGCCTTATTTATTTCAACAGGTATTCAGGCACAGGGAAAATACGGAAACGACAGTGTTGAATGTGTAAAACGACTTTCGTTATACGATGGCTTTTTGCAACAGGAAAATTATAAAGATGCCTTAACACACTGGAGATGGGTTTTTAATAATTGCCCGGAAGTTTCTAAAAGAATTTACATTGATGGTAATAAAATTGTAAATAAAATAATGGAAACCATAGAAGATGAGGCCGTAAAAGACAAATATGTAGATACTCTTATGATGATTTACGATAAACGAATGAAGTATTTTGAAGAGGAATGTAAGGTTTGGGGGTTAAAATCGGTTGATTATTTTAATTTTAGAAGAAAAGTAGAACTTGAAAAATCTTATGAGTATTTGGTAAAAGCATTCGACCTTTGTCAGAATGAAACTCACCCTGCAGTTCTTGTAAAATACATGCAAGCCACAGTACTTATGCACATGAAAAAGATAATTGACGACAAGCAATTTGTTGACAATTTTTCCAGAACTTTTGAAACCATTGGATACTTTATGGAAAATAATCCTGATGATCCAAATGGAAACAAAACAAAAGAAATTGTGCTTTCATTGTTAATGAATTCAGATATTGGAAAAGATAATGTTAAGCTAATAAGTACTTTTGAAACACTATGGACTGATAAAAATGGTGAATTGTATGTTGCCAGAGCAATTATTTCTGTTATTTCTGCAAAAGCCGACAAAGAAAAACGTGAAGAAAGACCTGAAGAAGCAAAAAAATTAACAGATAGTAAGGTTTTCTTTAATGCTTTAGAAAAACTTGTAAAAGAAGACCCATCTGAAAGTACTTATGCTATTCTTGCCAGACTGTCTGAAGAAAAAGGAAAATACTCCGATGCTGTTGAATATTACAAAAAAGCCTTAGAATTATCGGTTGTTGATAAAAACAAGGGTAATTACAATTTCGAAATTGCCAAAATTTCAGGCTCATACCTTAACAGCTATGGTTCGGCTAGAAATTATGCATATTTGGCTAAAGACCTTAACCCCGATTTAGCTCCAAACGTATATATTCTTGTTGGAACTTTCTATGGAAAATCTGCGGGCTCTTGTGGAGATTCGAAGCTAGGAAATAAAGATGTTTACTGGATTGCCTATGATATGGTAGCAAAAGCATTAAATTATGAGCTTTCAGACGGAATGAGAAATCAGGTTAACAAACTAATGACCAGCTTTAAAGGCGCATGGCCCACACAACAAGAAATATTCTTTGCCACAAAGAATCCGGGAGATTCTCATAAAGTTGAATGTTGGATTAATGAAACAACTACAGTAAGACCCAATGAGAATTAAAAAATTCTCCAAAAAAAATAAAAACAATTTTTTCATTGTGACCCTATTAGGGGTCACATTGTTTTTTGTTGCCTGTAAGAACGACATCGAAAAAGTTGACGCTATTTTGGGCAGCAATGTTAAATATCCAAACCAATCAGCCGATTCAATAGAAACTATTTACTCCGATTCGGGTGTAGTTAAACTAAAACTAAAAGCTCCCAAACTTTTAGCTTTCGATAACGAAAAAGAACCCTATGTGGAATTTCCTGAAGGAATTGATGTTCTATTTTATGGCAAAACTTTAGAAATAGAATCGAGAATAACAGCCGGTTACGCAAAATGGAAAACAAAACAAAACGTTTGGGAAGCCAGAGATGATGTGGTTGTTAATAATTATACCGACAGCATGAAACTAAATACAGAATTGCTTATTTGGGATCAGCAAAAGGAAAAAATTTATTCAAATAAATTTGTTAGAATTACCACAAATCAAGAGGTTATTTGGGGTAATGGTCTTGAAGCTAATCAAAATCTCACACAGTATAAAATTCTTAAAATTAAAGGAGACTTATCAATTGATAAGGAATAAAAATGAATAAAAAAATTGCTACAGGAATAGAGTATATCTGGCTGGCTTTGGCCATATTGAGCCTTATTACAGGTTTTTATGAAACCAATAATAAAGGAATGGAAGAAAGTTATGTGTGGTTTATAATGACCTTCATTGCATTTTTAATGTTTACATATCGCAGATATACAAGAAAACATTTTAATAAGAACAACGAAAAATAATTTTGCTTACTTTCTACATAATATTAACTCTGGTTTTTTCCGCATTTTTTTCGGGAATGGAAATAGCTTTTGTTACATCAAACCGCTTGAGGCTTGAAATGGAAAAACAGGCGGGGAATTTGAATTCAAGAATAATAGGAATTGTAACTGCTAAACCTGCTCAGTATATTGCTACAATGCTAATTGGAAATAATATTTCTCTTGTTATTTATGGTATTTGTATGGCTATTGCATTAACGCCTGTTATTCTTCATTTTACTACCGAAGATATCTGGGTTTTGCTTATTCAGACACTAATATCTACATTAATAATATTACTAACTGCCGAATTTCTTCCAAAAACTTTATTTAGAATTAATCCTAATGCTGCACTCAAGTTCTTTAGTATCCCTGTTTTCATTTTTTACATCATTTTTTACCCTTTTACTGTTTTTACAATTTTTCTTTCCGATAAAATTCTAAAAAGGGTTTTCAATACTCCTTCTTATGATGATAAGAAAAAAACAGTTTTTGGAAAAGTCGACCTCGACGACCTTATCTCTGAATCACAGTCGGGTAGCGATAATAGTGAGGTTGACCATGAACTGAAAATTTTTCAGAATGCACTCGATTTTTCAGATATTAAACTTCGCGAATGCATGGTGCCAAGAAATGAAATTATTGCTCAGGAACTAAACACCGAAATGGATATTTTAAAAAATACTTTCGTAGAATCCGGAATCTCTAAAATACTAATATATAAGGAATCTATCGACAATATTATTGGCTATGTACATTCTTCTGAATTATTTAAGAATCCCAAATCAATAAGAAATATTCTTAGAACTATTCCTATTGTACCCGAAACAATGACAGCCAATAAATTACTTTCAATTTTCATTCAGCAACGTAAAAGCATTGCTCTTGTGGTTGACGAATTTGGTGGCACTTCAGGTATTGTTACCATAGAGGATATTATGGAGGAAATCTTTGGAGAAATCGATGATGAATACGATATACCTGAACTTGAAGAAATTAAAGTGGAAGAAAATAAATTCATTTTCTCGGGGCGACATGAAATTGATTATCTGAATGAAAAATACGATTTGCAAATTCCTGATTCCTACGATTACGAAACTCTGGCAGGATTTATTATTAATCAGACAGAAAATATACCCGACATCAATCAAACTATTGAAATACCACCTTTTAAATTTGTAATTAAGTCGGTTTCAAGTACAAGAATTGAATTAGTTGAACTTGAGATTGTTGATAATTGATTTTTACTAATATACATTTACACAATATTAATAAGCAGCATATAATTAAGATATTAATTATCAATATTATATAACATCAATAAATAATTTACAGAAAACAACTAATAAAACTTCAATTTTTACTATATTCGTGGCTTCATTTTTTTTAAGATTTTTGACAATAATTATTTAGATATTTTATGGGTACTTTTGAAACTTTAAGAAAACGAGCCGGACTACTTCTGGCTGTTGTAATTGGATTAGCAATGCTTTCTTTTATCCTTGGCGACTTTTTAAGCTCCGGTCAAGCTTTTTTTGGCGGCCCTGAAAAACAAATTGTAGCCGTTGTGTACGATAACGAAATTGAAAGAATTGAATTCGATGAAAGAGTTAGCAAGGCAGAAGAAATTGCCAAACTATTCAGTAATGAAGATATTAGCTCTGAAAGAAGAGACGAAATTCGCGACGAGGAATGGGATAGAATGATAAGAGATTATCTTTTTAAAGCAAGTTTTGAAGACTTGGGAATTTTAGTATCAAGTCCTGAATTAAATTCATACTTTTCTGTTACCAACCCTCACCCAATTATTAGACAGTTCTTTTCTAATCCAAACAAAGAAAACAAAACTGGTCCCGATGATTTTGATGCTGAATTGATGGTGCAATACATTAATTTTATTAAGGAAGAACAAACAGAAGATCAGGCAAAAAGTACCCAGGAAGATGCAAAACAAAGATTCTTTTATGTTACCGAACAAATTACTGAAAGCAGGAAAATTGAAAAATATTTCGATTTGGTTGCTAAAGGTTCCTATCCAACAAGCCTTGAGGTAAAACGTGCAATTGACGAAAAAAATAATTCGGTAAGTTTCAGAGTTATTAGAGAATATGTTAAAATTGTTGATACAGTTGACCAAATTCAGGTAACAGATGCTGAAGTTAAAGCCTATTATGAGGAAAATAAAAACAACTACTACAGAATGTATAATGAAGCAGAAATTGATTATGTAGTATTCGATATTATTCCTACCGAAAGCGACCACAATATGTCTATTGAGGCAATTGAAAAACGAAAAGAATATTTCAAAAATTCTTTAAACGATGCCGAAGAAGTAAATTCATACAACTCAGATGAATTTAAGTTTGAAGGCGTATATTACAAGCAAGGCGAACTTCCATATAACCTCGACACTTTTATGTTTTCAGGAAAAAAAGGCGATGTTATGGGGCCATATTTGGAAAATAATGCATATAAACTAGCGAAAATTAGCGACTTAAGAGATATGCCCGATACTGTTAGAGCTCGTCATATTGTTATTAACGAAGGCGACCAGCAAAAAACATTTTATATGGCAGATAGTTTAATGAAACTTTTGAAGGCTAACGAGGCTGAATTTATGCAGCAAGCTCTTTTGCATTCTAAAGACGATTTTACTAAAATGAGTGGCGGAGATTTGGGTTGGTTTAACACTAAATCAATTCCTGCTTTGGCAATGAGCTTGAATAACGATTTCACCTATATGAAACAAATGATAGATTCAGCCTTTCTGAAAGAAAAAGGAGAATTTTATCTTGCAGGCTCACCACTAGGAATTCATATAGTTCAAATTACAGACAAAGGAATACCGGTTAAAAAGGTTTTACCTGCTATTTTGGTAAAAGAGGTTATCCCTCATACAGAAACTATTGAAAAGGTTTTCCAACAGGCAAACAAGTTTGCAAGCACAAATAATTCAAAAGAGAAATTTGAAAAAGCTATTGAGGAAGAAGGTCTTCAAAAACGATATGCAAAGTTATTCGAACAAAACAGAACTATTCCTCAGTTAGAAGAAGGTAGAAATAGCCCAAGAGATATCATTAGATGGGCATTTAACGAAGCTACTCCGGGAAAAGTTTCAGGAGTTTTTCTACTAAAAGACAGGTGTGTTGTAGCAAAACTTGTTACTAAAGAAACAAAAGGGCCTAAAAAAATGTCGGAATTAAATATAGCCGAATTGGAATATGGAGCTAAACTAAAGAAGAAAACCGAATTAAGGTCTAAAGAATTGCAAGCTAAAGTTGCCGGCAAATCGATGGAAGAAATTTCTGCCATTCTCGATTCAGCAATCATTATGAGTATTCCGGAAGCAAATTTTGCAGACTTAAGAATGCAGGGTTTACCCTCTGATGCAATATTATTGGCACATGTTCTAAAACTAGAGCCAAATAAGGTTTCTAAACCAATTATTAGCGGTAATACTATTTATTTTGTTGAGGTTATAGAGAAAAAAACTAACGATATTGCCAATGCCGATGAACAAAAAGCAACTCTTAAATCAAACGCCCAAAGAGTTATTACCAACAATCTGATAAAGTTTATTGAAGAAGCAGCAAATATTCAAGATAATAGAATAAAATATTATTAAAAAAAAGTCCGGAATTCCGGACTTTTTTTTTGTTTTTTTTCTATTCTGCATATTTTTTTTCTATTTTTATTGGATAATATTTTTGTATGTTACAATATTCAAAAGTCATCAGATACCTCTTATCCAATAATAATGGAAAAACTTTGCTGCTGCTTATCTTTTTCTTTCTTTTTAATAGCACCAATATTTTTGCACAAACCTACGTATACAAAGAATTTAACGTAGAAGAAGGCTTACCTCAATCACAAATTCTTTCTCTTCATCAGGATAAATATGGCATAATGTGGATAGGTACTAACGGCGAGGGTATAGCAGCTTACGATGGAAAAAAATTTCATCCTTATACCGTTTCCGATGGACTTGTAGGTAATTACGTGTATGCTATTGAAGAAGACAATAAAGGATTGCTTTGGTTTGGAACAAACAACGGAGTTAGTGTTTTCGATGGAAAAACCTTTAAAAATTTTGTAATTGAAGATGGTTTACCACACTCTAGAGTTTTTGCTCTTGAATACGATAAAAAAAGAGACATAATATGGGTCGGAACTCAGGAAGGGGTTGTTTTTATTAAAAATAACAAGGTTGAAAAGAATGAATTTAGCGATAATTTACTTAACACTTACGTTTTTACTATTCTTGCAGATAAAAAAGGAGATGTTTGGTTTGGAACAAATAGCAAAGGCCTACTCAGATTACATGAAACAAGTATTATTACTTATTCCGATAAGTCCGGTCTTTATTCTAACTCAATTAGATGTGTAAGCGAAGATACTTTGAATAACTTAATTTTTGTCGGTTCATTAGAAGGCCTTAATTATTACGATTACAAAAGCGATAGTATTCATTTAGTTGTTGTTAACAACGACGACAATGCTGTAAATACAATTACAGATTGTGTTTTTACCGCCGATGGTTATATGTGGGTTTCAAAATATTCAGGAAACATTCTAAAATATAAGTATATAAATAATAAGCTTGTTCTTGTTACAACTATTCACAGAATTGGAAATGCCAAGAACATTTGGACAATGTATAACGACAAAGAATCTAATTTGTGGATTGGAACTATTGATTTGGGATTGGTGCAGTTTTATGGATTAAGATTTTGGAATTACAACGAAGAGAAAGACGGGTTACAAAATAATTCCGTTTATGCAATTTGTCAAACAAAAGACGGTAATTACTGGGTTGGTGCCAAAAACAAAGGCTTTGTTAAAATGGTAGTAAATAGTAATTCCAGAAGAGCAAGTTTCGATTCCTATACTTATGTTGATGCTTTTGAAGATGGAAAACTAAAAAAACTACTTAAAATTGCTGGTAGTAGCGTAACTTCAATAATTGAAGCCAAAAATGGATTCTTGTGGGTTACAACTTCCAATGGCGTTGTTAGCCTTTTTAACGATTCTCTAAAAAGCTATACATCAACAACAGGAAGTAATCCCTACGGATGGAATATTCATGAGCCCGAACTTTCTCATAGAGGTTGTAATACAATTTTTCAAGACTCTTATGGGGTTTTATGGGTTGGAACAGCCGGAGGAATTACAACAATAAAAAATAATAAATTTCAAAATTTTAATAAGAAATTCCCTGTTTTTGAAACAAAAAGCGTTTTTGCAATAAATGAGGATAATGATAGAAATTTATGGTTTGTAACCGACAGTGGTGCTTATATGTATAACCGCAAAAATATTCAACTATTCAACAAAGAAAAAGGCCTTGTGGATGGAATGGTTATTACTGTTGCAAAAGACGATAATGGTAATTTATGGTTTGGAACCAAGGAAGGTGTGTTTTTCTACAATGGTCAATCTTTTAAGAAAATTGATAATTCAAACGGACTTTCTTCCAATAATATTTATTTATTGATTTTTGACAATAATCAAAACCTATTTGTTGGTACTCCAAAAGGTTTAGATGTTATTAATACTAAAAATTATTTTAAAACCGGAACATTAGAAATAAGGCATCTTGGAAATCTTGAAGGTTTTATTGGACAAGAATGTAACTTAAATGCCTGCTACCGAGATAAAGCCGGCAGATTGTGGTTTGGAACTGTTAAAGGCGTTACTGTTTACGACCCTGCTCACGATGTTATTAATAAAATAAAACCAATAACAAGAATTAATAAAATAAAACTTGATTACAAAGATTTCGACTGGGGTCCATATTGCGAAGGAATGGATCCTGTAACCGGATTGCCACTTAATCTGGTTCTTCCTTATAACAAAAACCATATTACTTTCGAATTCTTTTCTTCAAGTATTAGTATTCCCGAGAAAGTTCAATATCAAGTAATGCTTGAAGGACTTGATAACGATTGGTCTCCACCACGTTTGAAAAACGAAGCCGAATATCCGGCTCTTCCCCCGGGAACTTACACATTTAAAGTTAGATCCTGTAACAACGATGGCGTTTGGATGGAAGAACCAACAACTTTTACTTTTACCATAAAACCTCCTTTCTGGCAAACCTGGTGGTTCTATACAATAATTGCCGTTCTGGCTTTCCTTATTATTTATTTTTTTGTGAAAAGAAGAGAAGCAGCACTTAAAAGAGATAAAATGATTCTTGAACAAAAGGTTAAGGAGAGAACTCAGGAAGTTGTTAAACAAAAAGAAATTGTGGAACAAAAAAATAAAGATATTACCGATAGTATTAATTATGCAAAAAATATTCAACTTGCCTTGCTTCCAAGTGTATCGGAAATAAAAGAGAAATTCCCCGATTCCTTTATTCTTTATAAACCCAGAGACATTGTGTCGGGAGATTTCTATTGGGTTGCTAATAGAGAAAATCGTTCATTTATTGCAGCTTCCGATTGTACCGGACATGGAGTGCCGGGTGCTTTTATGAGTATGCTTGGAATTGCTTTCCTTGATGAAATTGTTGCCAATAATCTTGATATTTCAGCTAACGATATTCTTGAACAACTTAGATTTAATGTTATCGAATCGCTTCACCAAACAGGAAAAGAAGGCGAATCGAAAGACGGTATGGATATGGCCTTGCTGGTAGTTGATTGGGATAAAAATCAGGTTCAGTTTGCAGGAGCTAATAATCCTCTTTATCTTTTTAGAAATAACGAACTTATAGAAATTAAACCCGACAAAATGCCTATTGGTTTCCATATTAAAAAACAGGTTTTTACAAATCATGTTATTGATTTGCAACCTAATGATACAATGTATCTTTTCTCGGATGGATATGCCGACCAGTTTGGTGGTGATAGCGGTAAGAAATTCAAATATAAGCAGTTTAAAGAAGTTTTACAGGAAATTCATACTCAAAAACCCGAAGAGCAATTAACGATTCTTGATAAAACTATTGAAAATTGGAAAGGCAAATTCGAACAACTAGATGATATTTTAGTGATTGGAATTCAGTTTAAAAACAATTAACTATCAAATTTAAAAACAATATGAGAACAAATCTCTTTCTTAGTATGCTAATTTTTGGTTCTCTTTTCTTTTTTTCATGCTCCGAAAAAAAGAATAATGATGCTAATGAGAATTTAAAAGACAACAAAATTATTTCAGATAGCTCTATGGAAATAGTCTATTCGGAAGAAATTATAGATTTTCTTGAAATGGAAGGTGTAAATTTCGAATTACCCCTAAAAATAGATTCCTTATTTTTAAACGGAGCCGGCGAATCGGCCTCCGGTATAGAGCTTAAAACCAAAGATGTAAAAATACTTGCCAAAAATATTCTGGAACACGAAATAAACCAAAATGCTCAATGGGGACTAGATTGCTTTTATTTAGTTGATTCTCTCAAAATCAATAAATTGTACGAAAAATATCTGGCAACTATTGATATTGGCATGGTAAAATATGGCGATGCTTATTTTTTAGGCAAACTGGAAATTAATAGAAATACAATGCTATTAATTTGGATGACAAACTTCTCTTCATATGAAGCTTGTCCTTTTTTCGCCGGATTGCAAATATTCGGAACTTTAGTATATAATGGCAATATCTCAAATTCAACCCTACTTGCAGAACAAATGGCGGCAGGCGATGCTCCTGTTGGAATGCACAGATTGGTGTATTGCTCAATAGAATCCTCAGGAACAGGAACTTACTATAATTATCAGGAAGAAACCGATGAAGACGAAAATTATGAATTGGTTGAAAAAGTTAGTGAGAAAGAATTCGACTTGATTATTGAAAACGGGAATTTGAAAATTTCAGGAAATTAATTACTAATAAAAAACCTATAAGTATATTTCATTTTTTTTGTTTCTACAGATTAAAAACTATGTGTCATTTGGAATGCCTGAGTTCCAAACTATTCCATGAGCTCGCTAAAAAATCGGAAAATCAAACTGTTTACCAAAAAATAGAGTAAAAATACCTAATCATATTATCTTATTTTTGTGTGTATTTATTTATCTTTATTAAAATTTTCTGAATTTATCCATGAGTACAAATAAAATAGAGAATCTAACATTTCTTGCATTCAATAATTTACCTGTTGCGGTAATATGTGCCGATAAATCCGGTATAATCTTTTTTGTAAATAGGAAAACAACCGATTTACTTGGATACAAAGCAGAAGAGATGATTTCGAAACCTATAACCGATTTTGCAACTCCGGGAAAAGGCTATAATGGAATGGAATCTTTAATGGAAAGTTTTAACAAAGACGAAGCTTTTATAGGCAAATTTACATTTATTACAAAAGATAAACTTGAAATACCCATATTGGTTAGTATTTCTCCAATATTCGATGAGACCAGAAAAATAATTGGCGTTACAGGAATGGCAGAAGTCATTGCCGATAAGCAACTTATTGAAAATATAGAGCTAGAAAAAGCAAATATTCTTTTGAAAAACAACCAAAAGGAAAAACAATTAATTATGGATTCAATGACCGACTGGATAGCCTTTCAGGATTTGAACCATAATTACACATGGTCTAATAAGGCTACAAAAAAATATACCGGTTGTACTGATGATGAACTAAGGCAAAAAAAATGTTACCAAATTTGGTTTGGTGCTAATAAAGAATGTCAGGGTTGCCCTGTAAGGGTTGCTATAGATTCAGGAATTGTATGTGAAACACAACACACTGATAAACAGAATAGAACATGGCTAATAAAATCTTTTCCCGTTTACGATGATAACAACAAAATAATTGGTGCTGTTGAAACAGGAAGAGATATTACTGAGAGAATTTTAAGAGAAAATCAAAACAGAGAACTAATTGAAAAACTGCAAAAAAACGAGAATGAATTTAGGCATTTAGTGTCCCAAATGAATCAAGGCCTTGCAGTGCACGAACTGGTCTTCGACAAAAAAGGAGAACCCATAGATTATAAGTATGTTCTTATTAACGAAATTTTCGAAAAATACACAGGCCTGAAAAAAGAAATTGTTCTTAATAAAACTACTAAAGAGTTGAAACTACCAATTGAAGACAAATGGTATGAAATTTTCTTTAATGTAGCTATTACAGGCAAACCATATTTTACAGAAAACTATGCGAAAAATATAGATAAGTATTACGAACTTACAGCTTATCAACCATTACCAAACCAGTTTGCAGTAATATTAAACGATATTACCGACAGAAAAATTGCTGAAATTGAGCTTCTTAAAAAACAAAAAGAAATAGAATTACAAAATCAAGAGTACAAAAAAATTAACGAAGAACTATTTTTTGCAAAAGAAAAAGCCGAAGAATCAGAAAGATTAAAATCTGCATTTCTTTCGAATATTTCACACGAAATTAGAACTCCAATGAACTCAATTATAGGTTTTTCTGAACTTTTTGCCCAAGACAATATTTCCATAGAAAACCGTAGAAGATATTCCGAAATTGTAATTAACTCTTCAAATAAGCTTCTTCAAATAATTAGCGATATTGTGGATATAAGCAAAATTGAAACTAAACAAATTTCTCTTAAAAACGAAGAGTTTATTGTTTCCGACCTCATAAAAGGGCTTACTAACAGTTTTCAAGACCTCGCTATTGCTAAGAGTCTGGATTTTAGGCTTAATTGTAAAATAAAAAATTTGAAAATAGTTTCCGATGAAGCAAAAATCCGTCAAATAATTAACCACCTACTCCACAATGCTTTTAAGTTTACTTCTAAAGGATTTGTAGAGCTAAAATGCGAATTAACTGAAAATATAATTGTTTTTAAGGTTACAGACACAGGTGTTGGTATTAAACCAGAACATATAGAAAAAATATTTAAACATTTTGTACAATCCGATCAAAAAATTGCAGCCGATTTTGGAGGAGCAGGCCTTGGTCTTTCTATTGCTACAGCTTTTTCAGAATTACTGGGTGGCTCAATTTCTGTTGAATCCGAATTTGGTAAAGGAACTTCTTTTACTGTTAAAATTCCGGTTATTAAGGTAGAATCATATAACAAATCAAAAATAAATTCTGCTATGTCTGAAAATAAATCGAAAACTATGCAAGTGCTTATTGCAGAGGACGAAGATATTAACTATTTCTATTTAGAAACTATTTTAGAAAAAACCGGAATTTCTTTGCTAAGAGCCAACAACGGCAAAGAAGCTGTGGATATTGTTAAAAGGAATCCAAATATAAAGTTAATTATTATGGATATTAAAATGCCCGTTATGTCGGGTATTGAAGCAACAAAAATAATTAAAACACATAACCCTGAAATAAAAATTATTGCCTATACTGCTTATGCAATGATGGGCGATAACGAAAAACTTATTGATGAAGGTTGCGACGATTATATTTCTAAACCTGCTAAACAGACGGAATTAATAAATTTAATTTCTAAATACTTTAAGGTCTCTTTTTGAAACAAAATAACTGAATTTCAGTATATAAACGGGTACTAATATTTTGCTGCATATAATGACAAACAATTTTGATGAAAAAAACGCTATACTTCAAAGTGTTTATAAGGCCGCCCCAATTGGAATTGGTTTTGTAAAAAACAGAGTGATTTTGGAGGTAAACGATAAATTTTGCTCAATTGTTGGTTACTCTCGTAAAGAAATTATTGGAAAAGATTCTGCCATACTTTACGTTTCTAAAGAAGAATACGAAAGAGTTGGTAAAGAGAAGTATTTGCAAATTGAAAAAACAGGCGTTGGTATAATAGAAACAAAATATAAAAAAAAAGACGGGCAAATAATTGATGTTAAAATTAGTTCCGCTGCAATAGATTCAAAGGATTTGTCGAAAGGCTATAGTTTTACAATTCTGGATATTACAAAAGAAAAAAATGCAGAAAAGATTATTACTGAAAATGAAAAACTCCTTTCAACCATTATTGATGCAATAGCAGCTCCTGTTTTTTATAAAGACAAAAAAGGTTTATATATTGGATGCAATCAAAAATTTGCTGACTATTTCGGAATTTCCAAAGAAGAAATAATAGGAAAAACACCCTTCGACATTGCACCAGAAAATTTGGCAAAAATATACCACAATGCCGATATGGAAATACTTCAGAAAGGTGAAATACAAATTTACGAAGCCGATGTTTTGGGAAAAAATAATGTTTTAAGACATTTTATGTTTCATAAATCGCCTTTTAAAAATCAAAATGATGAAATTATTGGGCTTGTAGGTGCAATGCTTGATATTACAGAAAGAAAGAATCTTGAAACTGCACTTTATTATTCAGAAAAAAAATTCGCTGCAGCCTTTAATAATAGCCCTGTTGTTATTACTTTAACTTATCTTGAAACCGGAAAATATTTTGAGATAAACAATGCTTTTACAAGAGAATTGGAATATACCAGAGAAGAAGTAATTGGAAAAACATCTCATGATCTTGGGGTTTTTAAAGATGCAAATGAGAGGAATAGACTAGTTAGCAAACTGATTGAAAAAGGTTTTATTGAAAACGAAGAATGTGAGTTTGTATCAAAATCAGGAAAAATAATTACTGCCCTTTTATCTCTTTCTATTTTAAACTCTAATAATCAGAAATTTATTCTTTCAACTGTAATTAATATTACTGAACAAAAGAAAAATTCATTAGCTTTGGCCGAATCGGAAGAAAAATACCGTATGATTGCCGAAAATGCAACAGATGTTATTTGGAGATTAAATATTGCCTCCGGAAAATTTGAATATATTAGCCCTTCCGTTTTTCATTTAAGAGGTTTAACGGTTGAAGAAGCCATGAATGAGAATTTCATTGAAACTATGTCTGAAGAATCTCGTGAAATGGCCAAAAGTGCATTAAAGAATATTAATGAAGATCAACTCCACCCAAAGGCTCCTTCTTCAAATTTCTTAATTCAACAACACCACAAAAACGGCAATTTAATATGGGTCGAGATTTCTGCAAAGGCTTTAAGATGTCCGAAATCAGGCCAAATAATAATACTAGGTGCAAGCAGAAATGTTAACGATAGAGTTAAAGCCCAACAAGAACTTGTTGCCACAAAGGAGAAGGCTGTGGAGGCCGATAAACTAAAATCTGTTTTTCTGGCCAATATGAGTCACGAAATTCGTACACCAATGAATTCAATTTTAGGTTTTTCCGATCTTCTTACCGATGATGAATTAAATAAAGAAACTAAAGAAAAATATCTGAATATTATTAAAAAAAGCGGTAATCAATTAATGACAATTATTAACGATTTAATTGATATTAGCAAAATTGAAGCCAATCAGATAAGTATTAGAAATACTGCAATTAGTTTGCACCAAACTCTTTACGATTTAAAATTCCATTTTGAAAAGCAGGCTTCTGAAAAAGGTATAAACTTTATTTACGAGGTAAAGCCTGAATTTCTGAACTGCATTGTTTCTTCAGATGCTAATAGAATTAGACAAATTGTAAATAATTTCCTTCAAAATTCCATTAAATTTACCGAAAAAGGGGAAATTTCTTTTGGATACAAAATAGAAAACGAAATTGCAGAAATTTTTGTTGAAGATTCAGGCATTGGAATTCCAATTGAAGAACATAAAAGTGTATTCGAAAGATTCAGGCAGGTTAACCAAAAGAGCTATTTGGCTGGAAAAGGTGTGGGTTTGGGACTTTCAATTGCCGGTTCGCTAGTAAAACTACTTGGGTCTGAAATAACCCTCAGTTCTTCTCCCGGCAAAGGAAGCCGTTTCAGCTTTAAATTAAAAACTTTAAAAAATCAGGAAACACCCAAAAATATTATGAAAACATATCAAGAATCAATTACAACGAATTACGAATCTTCAACTATTTTGGTTGCCGACGATGAAGAAGACAATATTATTCTATTACAAGAAATGCTTGAAAAAAACAAGTTTTCGCTAATTCTTGCCAGGAATGGCGAAGAAGCTGTTGAGCAAGCAATTAAACATCCGGAAATAGACCTGATTCTTATGGATATAAAAATGCCCCTAAAAAATGGAATGGACGCCACAAAAGAGATTAAGGCTTTAAGGAGCAATTTACCAATAATTGCCCAAACTGCTTTTGCTCTTTCAACAGAAAGGGAAGAAATTCTTAATTCGGGCTTCGACGATTATATTTCCAAACCAATATCAGCAGTAAAGCTTCTCGACTTGATTAGAAAAAATATAAAAAAATAATAATTTAATAATTAGCTATGTTATTAGAGAAAAATTGGCAGTTACTAATAGAAAATGCTCCTGTTGCAATTGCAATTTCACGAGACTTTAAGTATGTTTTCTGCAATAGGCAATATTTAAAAATGACAGGATTCAACTCTCCGGAAGAACTAATTGGAAAACCAATTTCGTTTTTGGTAGATAAGGAATACGAGAAGATATTTGCAAAAAATGCCAAAGACAGAGAAAATGGACTTTCAGTTTCGGATTCTTATGAAATTAAGTGTAGAAAAAAAGATGGAAGTATTTTCTATGTTAAAACCTCCGTAAGTCTGCTGGATATGCCCAAAGGTAAGGCAACTATGGCTGTTTTTACAGATATAACAGATTGGAAATATGCACATGAAAAGTTAGAGGAAAACACAAATCTGCAAACTGCTTTGGCCAAAATAACTGCCAAACTTGTTGGTGTCGAGAATCTTGATGAATTATTCGATTTGGTTGGAAATGCCATTAATAATCAAATCCCCGGAAATATTGTATTAGTTTGTGATTATAACTTCGACCGTGATTTTCTAAAAATCAAAAGAATTTTTGGACTTTCCGAAAAATTAAAAAACATATCTAAAATACTTGGTCAAGATCCCATGGATGTTGAGTTTCATATAAAGGATATTAAAGAAGAAGAATTACATAAGTATAAAAGCAAGAAACTTGAAGAAATTCCTGAAGGTCTGTTTCCATTAACCGGAAGGCGAATTGCTAAAACTATTTGTAAGGCTCTTGAGAACTTTTTGGGTATTAAAAAAGTTCATGTTATGGGCTTTACATGGAACGATAAACTGTATGGTGGGGTTGTTATTCTTCAAAAAGAAAAAAATCTAAATAATATTTCTTTTATTGAAACAATTATTAATCAAAGTAGCATTGCCATAAAACGAAATATTACCGAATCCAGATTGGTTGATAGCGAGAACTTATACAGAAATTTAATTGAAACCTCTCCGGATCCTATCACTCTTTCTGAATTTGATGGTAAAATAATTGCCATTAACAAGGCTTGCAGTAGTTTTTTTGGTTACAAAAACCAATCCGAAATGCTTGAAAGTTTAAGTAATTTACAGCATTTGGTTATGCCGGAAGAAGGCAAAACAGTTATTGAAAACCTTAATAAACGAGCTCTAAACATTAATTTCCCAATACAGGAATACACAGCAATTACAAAAGATAAGGAAATAAGAAATATTGAGGTTAACTCTTCAGTAATTTATAAAAACAACAAGCCTTATCTGGTTTTGGGAATATTAAGAGATATTACAGAAAGAAAGCAAATTGAAGAAAGGTATGTTCGATTTATTAATGCAACAGAGGATTTTGTTTTCTTAAAAAATGAAAAATTTCAATATTCTCTTATTAATGAGCAAAATGCAGCTTTTATTGGCAAACCGGTTGAAGAAATAATTGGCAAAACTGATTTTGACCTAATGCCTTCTGAAATTGCAGAAAAATGTAGACAATCTGATATTAAAGCCATAGAATACAACACATTAATAATTGAAGAAGAAATAATTGATAATAAAGTTTTTGAGGTTAGAAAATTTCCTGTTCCATTAACAAACGGAAAAGTTGGTGTTGGTAGTTATATCCGTGAAATAACTGCAAATAAGGCATTTCAGGAGGCCATAGATAAACATTTGGGATATATTAATTTTCTTGCAAATTCTGCAATGAATTTTATTGCATCCGAAGAAACCGAAGATTTTTATAAAATTATTGGTCAGAAACTATACGAACTTGTGCCTGAGGCATATATAGTTGTAAATTCTGTTTGCAGTTCAAATAAAACCCTTACAACAGAAGCCTTATATGGCACAAATACAAGAATTAGCAAAGTTACATCTTTTTTAGGTTATAGTCCTATTGGAAAAACAATTAAGTACACAGATGACTTTTTAGAATTGGCAGAAGGCAAAGTTACAATTTTTACTAAGGGCATTCATGAATTAAGTTTTAAACAAATACCAAAACCTTTGGCAAAAACAATAGAAAAACTATTAAATATTGATAAGATTTATGGTGTTGCGGTTGTTTCCGATGGTAATATTGTTGCAAATGCAGTTATGTTTTTCGAAAAAAATTATGATATAACAAATATCAGTACAATTGAAGCTTTTTGCAATCAGGCTTCAATTGCATACAAGAGAAAAAATGCCGAAGAAGAACTTAGGAAAAGTGAAATGAAATATCGCTCTCTATTCGATTCTCTTCAGGATGTTTTTTATGAAACTGCTTTAGATGGTACTATTTTGGAGGTAAGTCCTTCAATAGAAATAATTTCTAAAGGTTTGTACAAACGAGAAGATCTCCTAAATACTAATATCAATAAATATTACGCCAATCCCACAGTTAGAAACCTTTTAATTGAAGAATTAAAAAAACATGGTAAAGTAACCGACTTTGAGATTGACTTAAAAAACAAAGATGGTTCAATTATTATTTGCAGTATTAGTACAAGGCTTATTTGCGATAGCAATAACAAACCAATTAGCATTTCAGGTAGCATGCGTGAAATTACCGACCGTAAAAAAGCTGAAAATGCCTTGCAGGAAAGTCAGAAATTATACAAAATTATTACCGAGAAAATTACCGATGTTATCTGGCTAATGGATTTAAACGGCAGAAGTCTTTTTGTTTCACCTTCTATAAAAAGATTTACAGGTTTTACACCCGAAGAGTACCTTTCTCAAACAATTCAGGAACGTTTTGCAAAAGAATCAGTTGAGTATGGAATGGGAATTTTTGGAAGGGAACTACAGCGTTACAGGGATAAACCCGAAGAGCTAATAGATTATAGTATTCACTTGGAACTGGAATATATTTGCAAAAATGGTGGAACCAAATGGGGCGAATTAATTATTTCTCCATATTTTGTTGACGGACAACTACAAGGTATTCATGGTGTTACCAGAGATATTACCGATAGAAAAAAAGCCGAATCGGAAGTAAATAAGAAAAATGAAGAAATAGCAATTCAAAACGAACAGCTAAGGGAAATAAATAGTGAACTTCTTATTGCTAAAGAAAAAGCTGAACAAGCAGACCAACTTAAGACCGCCTTTTTGGCAAATATGAGTCACGAAATTAGAACCCCAATGAACGGCATTATGGGTTTTATAGATTTGCTTTTGGAACCCGATATTCAAGAAAATAAGCAACAACAATATTTAAGAATGGTTAAGCAATCGTCTGAAAGGTTGCTAACTACAATTAATGATATTATTGAAATTTCGAAAATTGAAGCAGGACAAAACCCAATTAAACTTTCAAATGTTAATATTGATGAAACTTTAACGTATTTTCAGTCATTTTTTAGTTGCGAAATTGAAGAAAAATGTTTGTCGTTTTTTCTGGAAAACAAATTTACCCCAAAACCTTTTATTGTAAAAACAGACAAAGCTAAACTAGAGTCTATTTTAACCAACCTTCTAAAAAACGCCATTAAATTTACCGAAATGGGGTATATATGTTTTGGCGGCGAATATAAAGACAACAAATTGCATTTCTTTGTTAAAGATACCGGAGCGGGAATAGAAAAATCTAAGCTTAATCTTATTTTCGAGCGGTTTGTGCAAGCCGACCAAAAACTTAGCAGACCTTACGAAGGCTCAGGTTTAGGTCTTTCCATTTCTAAAGCTTATGCCGAAATGCTTGGAGGAACTATACAAGTGGAATCTACAGTGGGGCAAGGCAGTATTTTTAGTTTTACAATTGATTTTATTGAAGCAGAACCAGAAATTCAAAAGGAGAAAAAAAATATTAGTTATAACCCGGTTGATACAGAAAGGAATATTTTAGTTGTAGAAGATGACGAGGTTAGTTTCCTATATACTGAAGCCCTACTTAAACAGTTAAGATACAAGATTATAAGGGCTATTTCCGGTAATGAAGCAATTGAATTGGCAAATTCAGAAGAAATTGACCTTATTATTATGGATATTAAGATTCCCGGTATTGATGGTTTTGAAGCAACAAAAACAATTAGAAAAACTAATCCTGAAATTCCAATTATTGCACAAACAGCTTATGCCATGCCCGAAGACGAAACAAAAGCCTTGGAAGCAGGTTGTAACTATTATCTTTCAAAACCTGTTAGAAAGGAAAAAATCCGTGAAATACTTAGTAAGTTTGTTTTGTAAACTCTTGATTATTTAATATTAACAAGCTATATTTGAACACTAGTGTCCACTAAAAATTAAATAAAAACTTTCTATAAAACTCAAAATAAGCAATTTACATTTATTTTTTCTTGTCCACGATT
>JAFGXD010000189.1 GCA_016936815.1 Bacteroidales bacterium | reverse complement strand
CCTTCTTCAAAAGCCTGAGATTTTGAACTGAAAGGATTTGTTAAAATAGCTGCTAAAGCAACAAATCCAATAAATTTTGTAATTTTTCCTTTCATAGTGAATTTTATTTGTTAATATTTAATCGGTTAATTTTCGTTCCAAAAATAATTCAAATAATTAGATAAGCAACATTAATTTTACTAATCAACAATTTTAATGCTTAATTCTTTTAATTGTTCTGATGAAATAAATGAAGGCGAATCTATCATTACATCTTTTGCTGCATTGTTTTTTGGAAAGGCAATAATGTCTCTTATCGAGTCCATTCCTGCAAACATAGAAACCCACCTGTCGAAACCAAAAGCTATTCCTCCATGCGGTGGTGCTCCGTATTTAAAGGCATTCAACAAAAATCCGAATTGCTCTTTTGCTTCTTCCTCAGAAAATCCTAAAGCCGTAAACATTTTCTTTTGCAAGGTTTCATCGTGAATTCTTATCGATCCTCCACCAATTTCCACTCCGTTAATTACAAAATCATAAGCATTGGCTCTAATCTTCTTCATATCGCCTTCAAAATGAACTTTATCTTCCTCCAATGGAGATGTAAACGGATGATGCATTGCATAAAATCTCTTTGCTTCCTCATCCCATTCCAATAGTGGAAAATCTACCACCCATAATGGTTTAAAAGTTTTATTATCTCTTAATCCTAGTTGTGCTCCCATTTCTAGTCGTAACGAACACATTGCAGAAAGTGTTTGCGATTTTTCTCCTGCCAATACCAAAAGCAAATCGCCCGGTTTTGCCTGCATTTTTTCTGCCCATTGTGCCAGTAAATCAGGTGTGTAAAACTTATCAACCGACGACTTAAAACTACCGTCGTTGTTGCATTTTACGTAAACCAAACCTTTAGCTCCAACTTGTGGCCTTTGCACAAAATTTGTTAGCTCGTCAATTTGCTTACGCGAATACTCTGAACAACCCTGAGCAGATATTCCAACAATAAACTCTGCATTATCGAACACCGGAAAGCCTTTTCCTTTAACCATTTCCGTAATATCATTAAATTCCATTCCAAACCTTATGTCGGGTTTATCGGAACCGTATTTTTCCATTGCTTCGTGCCAGGAAATATGCGGGAAATCTCCATCAAATTCAACATTCAGTATTTTCTTGAAAAGGTGTTTTGCCAATCCTTCAAAAGTTTCAATAATATCTTTTCTTTCCACAAAACTCATTTCACAGTCAATTTGTGTAAATTCGGGCTGACGATCTGCGCGCAAATCTTCATCTCTAAAACATTTCACTATCTGAAAATATTTATCTAATCCCGAAACCATTAAAAGCTGTTTAAAAGTCTGTGGCGACTGTGGCAAAGCGTAAAATTCGCCCGGATGAACCCTGCTTGGAACAACAAAATCTCTGGCACCCTCGGGAGTAGATTTAATAAGAACCGGTGTCTCAACCTCAATAAATCCTTTCTCATCCAAATACTTACGAACCTCTGCGGCCATTTTATGACGTAAAAGTAAGCCTTCTTTTACCGGATTTCTTCTAATGTCTAAATATCTGTACTTCATTCTTAACTCATCGCCTCCATCGCTTTCGTCTTCAATAGTAAAAGGTGGGGTTTCCGAGCTGTTAAGTACCACAATTTCAGAAACTCTTATCTCTATTTCACCGGTAGGAATATTTGGGTTTTTTGAAGAACGTTCCAAGACATTTCCTTTAACTTGAATAACGTATTCTCTTCCTAGTTTTCTTGCTTGTTCAATTAATGCTGCCGATGTAACAGCTTCATCAAAAACAAGTTGAGTAATGCCGTAACGATCGCGCAAATCTATCCAAATAATACTGCCCTTGTCTCTAATTCGCTGAACCCAGCCCGAAAGCATTAATTCTTTTCCAATATCTTCAATTCTTAGTTCTCCGCAAGTGTGTGTTCTGTACATCTTTCTTATTTCTTTAGTAATTGTTCTGTTTTTTTTTAATTACTTTGCAAACTTAAAAACAATTTGTGAGTTCTTATTTACTATTGTTTATTTTTTTATGGACAATGAATTCTACATGCGTAAAGCCATTGAACAGGCAAAAATTGCTCTGGAAAAAGATGAAGTTCCTGTTGGTGCTGTAATTGTGTGCAATAATCAAATTATTGCAAGAGCTCATAATTTAACCCAAACCCTAAACGATGTAACTGCTCATGCCGAAATGCAGGCTTTTACCTCGGCAACAGGCTTTTTGGGAGGAAAATATTTGCAAGGCTGTACTTTGTTTGTTACCCTCGAACCCTGTGTTATGTGTGCCGGTGCAGCTTACTGGACACAAATAGACAATATTGTTTATGGAGCAAAAGACGAAAAAAGAGGATTTGGAACCGTTGGAAAAAACCTTCTTCACCCAAAAACCAAAGTTACAGGAGGAGTTTTGGAAAATGAATGCGCTGTTTTATTGAAAGAATTTTTTGCCGGAAAAAGAAAATAATATGCTAATAGCAGTAAATACAAGATTTTTAATAAAAGACCGACTCGAAGGCATTGGATGGTTTACTTTCGAAAACCTTAAGAGAATAACAAAATCGCATCCGGAGCATGAGTTTTTGTTTATATTCGACAGAAAATATGATGAGGAATTTATTTTTTCATCAAATATTACACCTGTGGTTAAAGGACTTCCTGCCCGACATCCATATTTGTGGAAACTTTGGTTCGATTATTCTTTACCAAAAGTATTTAAAAAATATAAGCCCGATTTGTTTCTTTCAACCGACGGATTTTTATCGCTTAATACTAACGTGAAATCGCTTCCGGTAATTCACGACATTAATTTTCATCATTATCCTAAAGATTTGCCAAAGAATGTGGCCGCCTATTATAATAAATACTTTCCTAAATATGCGGCCAAGGCAAGCAGAATTGCTACCGTTAGCGAATATTCTAAAAACGACATAGCCCAATCGTTTGGAATTTCGAAAGAAAAAATAGATGTAATTTACAATGGATCAAATAGTTTGTATTCACCGCTTACAGCAGAAGAAAAGCTTGTGGCAAAAAAGAAATTCTCCAACAATAGCGAGTATTTTGTTTTTGTAGGAGCTCTAAATCCACGCAAAAATGTTGATAGGCTATTACAAGCTTACGATAAATACCGAATGCTTCCCGAATCGAATTTAAAGCTGCTTATTGTTGGCGAAAAAATGTTTAAAACCGGCAGTATAGAAGAAACCTACAATAAAATGAAGCACAAATCGGAAGTAGTATTTACCGGAAGGTTAAGTCCGGAAGACCTCCGTTTTGTTATGGGTTCAGCAACTGCCCTTACCTTTGTTCCATATTTTGAAGGTTTTGGAATTCCCATTGTGGAAGCCATGTATAGCGATGTTCCGGTTATTACATCTAACGTAACATCTATGCCCGAAGTAGGAGGAGATGCGGTACTTTTGGTCGATCCGTTTTCAGTAGAATCTATTTACAACAGTCTTTTGCAAATTTCTAAAGACGAAAAATTAAGAACAAGCTTAATAGAAAAAGGAAGAATGCAAAGGCAAAAGTTTTCGTGGGATAAATCTGCAGAACGACTTTGGCAAAGTATTGAAAAAGCAATTGAGGAAAAATGAAATCGAATTTGTTGCCATACTTTCAGGAAGATTTAATAGAAGCAGGCTGCGATGAAGCCGGCAGAGGTTGTTTATCCGGCCCTGTATTTGCGGCGGCTGTAATATTACCAAAAGATTTTCATGATGAATTGCTAAACGACTCAAAGCAACTTTCTGAAAAGAATAGATATAAATTAAGAGAAGTAATTGAAAAAGAATCTCTTGAGTATTCTGTTCAGCAAATGAGTCCTGAAGAAATAGATGAAATAAACATTTTGAATGCCTCAATTGGAGCAATGCATAGGGCTTTAGATAATCTTGATAAAACCCCGGAACTGCTGTTAATAGACGGCAACAAATTCAAACCCTACAAAAACATTCAGCATTATTGCATAGTTAAGGGCGATGGTAAATATTTTTCTATAGCAGCCGCTTCGATTTTAGCAAAAACCTACCGCGACGATTTTATGATTAATCTTCATAATGAATTTCCTCAGTACAATTGGAAGCAAAACAAAGGCTATCCCACCAAAGAGCATGTTGAAGCAATAAAAAAATACGGATTTACCCCCTGGCACAGAAAAACCTTTCATGTTAAGAGCATGCAATTGAGTTTGGGGTTTTGAGAATTTGTTTTATAGATGGAGGCATGATTGATTGATAGTTTGAGGATGCCTCACCTTAACGAATCCGAAGAGGTAATTTAATTCAGCTCATTGTCACCTCCTTGGGTTAATTTTATGTTTTGACACCGTCCGGAGTAAAAATATGTTCATAGAATTTCCAGTAGTTTTTAAAATCTCAAGAAATATTTAATAGGTTTGCTATGTAATCAAGAAAAGTTTAATGCAAAATAATTCAAAAAAATTGTACTTTTACTTTTTGTAGTATTTTTGAAAAATAATGCTGCCTATTGCAATCCTAAAATTTATTACATTGCAATTGCTAATTTTGTTGTT
>JAFGXD010000188.1 GCA_016936815.1 Bacteroidales bacterium | reverse complement strand
ATAGATGTAAGCAATCTTAAACAAGGCATGTATATTGTTACACAGGAAGAATTTGGAAGCAAAAATTCTGTGAAGGTGAATGTACAATAATAATGTTTCCAGAATTTGGTGACTATCAAAATAAAAATATTTCTGACAAAATCATTGCGAAGAAAACCTAATAAACCATCAAATTATTGACAAATAACATAATACCCCAAACTATCCGGGTATTCTACTCTTATTGAATCTTCCATAGTTTGAAATTCAGCCTCGTTGCAAGTTTTTCCGAAATCTATCATTTTGTCTATTCCTGATTTTCTTACCTGACAGGTATAACACTTTTTGCAGGAATATAAAACGGATATAATTACAAAAAGAAGAGAAATTAAAATTGCTTTTTTCATATTTTTTGCTTGAAATAATTAGTGCAAGGAAGCAAAATAGACCAATCCCATGCAAACTGCGTCAAAAATAATTTTAAATATCGAAAAAAATAAATGAAATATCTTAATTTTACCAACGTATTTCAGAAATAATGATGAAAGAAGAAAACATACCGGAACTGCTTGAAGATTTGAACGAAAGAAACAAGGAGTTAAACTGTCTCTATTCGGTGGAAGAAGTGCTGAAAGACGTTGAGACTGAAAAAACGGAAGTTTTCAACAAAATAATAGAAATAATTCCTTCGGGTTGGAGATATTCCGACATTTGCAAAGCCAGATTAATTTTCGACGATATTACCGTTGATTCGCCTAACCTAAAAATAACAGAACTTAAACAATATTCTGATATAATAATTGATGGCAAAAAGAGAGGAGAATTGCAGGTTTATTACATTAAGCCGGTTAAACAAGAAAAAGGAATATTTCTGGCTGAAGAAAGAAAACTAATAACAAGCCTAAGCGAAAAAATAGGCAATTATTTATCATACAAGCAATTAAAAGAATATGTAAACTCTCTTGAGCAACAAAAAACCGGAAATATTCAACGTTCAGGAAAGGAAGAAAAACTAAAAACTTGGTTAAAGGAACAGCATTTAACCGAGGCTGAAATAAACCATTTTATGAAAGTAAAAATCTCCTTTAAAAAGGGAGAAACTATTTGCAAACAAGGTTCTTTCTCTACCTATATAATGATGTTGGCAGAAGGATTATCGAAAGCCTCATTGGAAAGCGCAATGGAAAAAAGTTTTACCTACAAAATTAACAAACCTTACGCATTTATTGGACTTTCAACACTTTATGGCGATTCGTATTACAATTTTTCGGCAACAGCCCTTGTACCTAGCACAGTATATTTAATTGACAGAACAATTTTCGACCAAATTGTAAAAACAAATACAAAATTCGGGCATACCCTAATGATGTGGTATTGCAGAAACTTTAAGTTAGTTTACAGCAGATTAGGATGTATTGCCAACAAACAAGCCATTGGTAGAATTGCTGAAACCTTAATTTATCTTTCGGAGGAAGTATTTGAAAATAAAATAATTGATAATGTAATTTCCAGAAAAGATATAGCCGAACTTGCCGGAATGTCAACGGAAGGTGCCGTTAGAGTTTTATCGGAATTAAAGAAAGACGGCACAATAAAAACCGGTCCCAGAGGAATAGAAATAATAGATCGTAAGCTACTAAAAACATTAAGCCTTGCCGGATAATGGGATTCCTAAAAAAAATATTTGGACAAAGCAAACCCGAACTAGAGATTAATCCCTCTAACGTTCAGCGCTTTGCAATAATTCCACCATCTATTCCCAGCGGTGAGGTATATTTTTTTACCTCGGCATCGGGCGTAGAATATGAAGTTAGGTTTGGAAAGATTAAAGACACATTAGCCAGAGTAGTAAATTTTAATGTACTAAACGACGAGTATGCCGACGATGAGTATGCCGAAACCAATAAGGGTGAAATTTTTAAAGTAGTAGCAACAGTTTTAGACATTTTAATACTTTACATGGAGCAACATCCATTGGTTAGATCCTACGAATTTAACGGGGAATTTAAAGACGATGGTCACGAAAAAACCACAAGCATAAGAACAAGATTTTTTTGCAGAGCGCTAAGCAGAACATTTCCGGGGGCAAAAGTTTGGATTGAAGGCAATAGAGGGAAGATTGCTTTTAGGTGAGGTTTTTAGGCAGTGACCTAGAGTCCATGAGACTTAGTGACGACGTTACTCTTCACACGTTCACTCGTCACAAATTGATAAGACATTATTTATTAAATAGTTTCTGAAAACGTGGATAGTTTTGTTATGTACTAGAATCCTTCTAAAATTACTTCCTAAATGTTCCAAGCCTCTCCAAAAATACCTGCTTATACCTAATAGATAGGTTTTCCTTGCTGCCGTCGACTAACAAAACGGTTTGACCGTCTTTTGTGTCGATTTTTTTTACGAGTTTATAAGCGTAGGGATTTTTGGAATGAGTGGGGGAGAGTGTTTTGTTACCGAGAAACGATACAATTTGCACAATTTTCTAACAACTCTTCAAATATTTGCTTTATTGACCAATATTATCGATTCAAATATTGGGAAAACAAATTAAAATAGTTGACAAAAAATTCTCCTTTTTCACAAAAATTATTTCGTATGCTAACGTAAATCGGCAGAAGAATGGCATAAAAGAAGATGAATACACCAGTTCATTAAAATCCAACCCATTTTTCTCCTAACCAGAAACCACCCCCACCAAAAAAATCCCAAAATATTTCCAAAACAACAAACAACAACCGAGCCGCAGGCGAGCTCACAACCGAAGGGCGTAAACAACAAACGAAAAAACGACAAACAACAAACGAATTAACGAATTAACGACAAACGACATCCCAAAAAACTCTTCCCCCCATTCTAACCCGAAAAAACCACCCAAACATCGTTTTTCACAAAAATTCATACATTTTTTCCATATTTGGAAATATAATACTATTTTGCAATCATTTAATAACACATATAAACACGTTGGCGCTAATGCAATTGAAATACAAACTAATAAAAAAACAATGAATAAAATGATTAGACTGACATTAATAATTACAGGGATTTTAATTCATTCCTTTGGACTTTATGCACATGAAGAACCTGCGAAGACAATAAAAGAAAAAGAAAAAAAGGAACAAGACAGGAAAGAAATTCAGGAAAACAAGATTGTTTCATTTACTGTTTGGAAACATAACATTTCAGATAATAAACAGGATACTGTTCTGAAAGAAAAATTCCTGATAGTATCGTATAATACAAAAGGCAATATTTCGGAAATGCAAATTTATAAAAGCAATGACACACTAGATTACAAAGTTGTTTTCGGATACGATGGAAACAACAACATGATCACCGACACTGATTACAATCCTGACGGAACCATTGCTGAGAATATCGAATATAAATATGATGGTTTTGGGAGAGTATTGGAACAGTTCAATTTTACAGAGGATGGTAAATTAGATTCTAAATTCACTTACGTTACTGACAACAACAGTAAAACTGTGACCTTAAATAAATACAAACCAACCGACAGTGTAGAATACCAAATAATTTATAAATATGCAGGCAGCATCGATAATGGGAACGATGTTGAAATCATTAAACAAAAACCAAATGGTGAATTGATAATGAGGGTTGAAAATGTATTCGACGAAAACAACCATCGGCTACAAAAGAAAATATTTGATGAGAATAATCAACTGATGTACTATTTTGAATATACTTATTTTGGTAACGGAGATAAATTTTCAACAATAACCAAATACTCGCCTGATAATCAAATTAAATCAAAAACAATTTATACTTTAAATGAAATTGGATTCACTGACACAGTAAAAATAGTTGATGAATCAGGCAATGTTCTTTCATTTTCTAATTATGAATATAAATTTGAAAAATAATGCACATAGCGCTAACAAAGGCTAAAATCAAGCGGGCAGATAGTGCTAATTTGAACGGTATTACAACTAATAAACTTTATCGCAGGTTGACAGTGACGTGCTCCGAAATGCCCGCCAGCTTTTAGCCTCAACCGTTGTAGACATTTTGACCGAACCGCTATCGTATAATATAAGCTCATATCGTATCTTGATTTTCGGATATTTATCGAATAAAAACGAATCATATCGTATCAGATTGAAAATAAAGTGATATTTTTGAAGTATGGAAAATAAGGTATATACATTTTCACTCAACATTGACTGGGAACTTATCCGACTGATAAGCCAAATTGACCGATTTGATGCTTTATGGACAACGATAGAAAAGAAAGAAGGACAAAGCTTAAAGCAGTTAAAAACGATTGCCACTGTTCGAAGTGTTGGAGCTTCAACACGTATTGAAGGTTCAAAAATGTCTGATGAAGAAGTTGAAGTCTTGCTCAAAGAAATCGACATTACAAAAATTGTAGATAGAGATTCACAAGAGGTCGTGGGTTATTTTGAAACACTTGATTTAATTTCGGAATCACATGAAGAAATATCTATTACAGAAAGTAACCTGAAGAACTTGCACAATATTTTAATGAAATATAGCAAGAAAGACCAGTGGCATAAAGGTAATTATAAGCAACATAGCAATGCTGTAGAAGCAAAATTTCCCGATGGAACCAGTCAGATAATATTTCAGACCACTGAAGCAGGATTCCCGACACAAGATGCGATGAGATTTCTAATTGACTGGTATGTAAGTGACAATGAAACTCATCCATTGGTAAAATGTGCATTGTTTGCTTATGAATTTGTGAGTATTCATCCATTTCAAGACGGAAATGGTAGATTGAGCAGATTGCTTTCAACCCTGCTGTTACTAAGACATGGATATAAATGGATTCAATATGTAAGTTTTGAACATGAAATAGAAAGTAGAAAAACTGAATATTATAGAGTTTTAAGGAGTTGTCAAGCGCAAAGACCCAATGAAGATGTAACGGATTGGATTCGATTTTTCTTTGATGCACTTGGAAATATTCAGACTCAACTAATGATAAAACTTGAAAGTAAAGGAGTTGAAACAAGATT
>JAFGXD010000187.1 GCA_016936815.1 Bacteroidales bacterium | reverse complement strand
TTTGTTCATTTCTATTCATGTTGAAGTCATGCTAAAGTCATGCAGAGGTCATGCTAACGTCATAGTGAAGTCATGCAGAGGTCATGCTGAACTCATGCCTTGTTCATGCTAAAGTCATAATCAGTTAGCGGAATTTTTAGGCAATTAGATTTTTTTACTTTGTTTTTCGGAAAACAGGAAAAACTCCGGTAATATCTTTGATAAAAACTGAAGACCATGAAAAAGAAAGCTCCACTCACCACAAAAGAAATGTGCCGGCAGAATATTATTGCCGTAAAAGTTGAAAACCAACCAAGGATATACAAACGCACCCTGGGCGGAACCGTAACCAAAACGATCCGCCGTACTCGGTATCTGAAAATTTGTTGGATGTGTGGATCGGGCATGGTTCTTATTTTTCTTCGGTGAATTTCAATTTATATAAAATTTATCGTCTGTCCATTTTGCAGGATTATTTGAAATATATTCCGAAATGCGTTTATACGATTGTTCGTTACGAATGATGTGGTCGTAATAATTTGATTGAAAAAAATGATTATTCCGATTGTATTTGGGGATATTCAAATTTTGTTGGTCGATATAATCATCAATTTTTGAATTTACCGCGGATTTAAACCCCGCCAAAAACGATGATATGGATTTTGGCAAACGAAAAAATGTTTGTGATGGTGATATCGATATCGATGGTAGAGACGCACGGCCGTGCGTCTCTACGTGGTCGGCAACGCCACCATCCCCGACAACGGCATCGAAACCATTTTCAATCGCGGTCATTTTTTCGTTTTTTTTGATGACCACAATGGCATGCAAATGATTTGGCATCATGATATATGTATCCAAAAATAATTCGGTACGAATTTCAAATGATTTTTGCCATTCGGTATCAACAATTTTTCCGAAATCGGATAATTGGATATACGCACGGCCGTGCGTATCAACGCCGCGCGTATCAACGCCCTGCGTATCAACGCCCTGCGTATCAGCACCGTACGTATCAACGATAATTTCACCCAAATTACAAATCCTGTTTTGCGTAATCAGGGTAATAAAATACGCCCCATTCGATGAATAATCCCAGCCCGGTTTACGGTGCGATGCAATACGGTATTTATTTCTGAATTTTTCGGGCATTATTCTCTTAATTTTTTAATGTCGCCAATCTCGAAAGAAGCAATTCTTTCAGTTCCGATAATTTTCGGTTATCTCTTTCCAAACTTTCACTATAATTGATAAACTTCAAGAAATGATGTTTTCTGATATCCTTCGATACAGGTCTAATTATTCTGATATTTTCAATCAACTCTTTACTCAAGTTTGGTTGTGCTCCTCCATTAGCAAGGTTCGCAATTTTAGTTTGCTTGTAAAATTTAACTACTGATAAGAGATGATATAAGCTCATCAATTTTAAGTAATTTTTGCTCCCCAGTTTCCATATTCTTAAGATTAATTTTCTCTTGCTGAATCTCGTTTTCGCCAACTATTGCAACAAATGGAATTTTCTTATTGTCGGCATAACTCATTTGCTTCTTCATTTTTGCCGAATCGGGATATAATTCTGAACTTATTCCGGCTTCCCTTAGTTTGGCAAGCTGCTGAATACAATACTCAGCCTCTTTTTCTCCAAAGTTTACAAACATTATTTTGGAGGAAATTCTTGCCGACTCAGGAAAACGATTTAACTGAAGCAAAACATCGTAAATTCTATCTGCTCCAAAAGAAATTCCAACTCCACTTACATCGGGAAGTCCGAAAATCCCGGTAAGATCATCGTATCTTCCGCCACCGCAAATACTGCCAATTTCCACTTCTGTAGATTTGACCTCAAAAATTGCTCCTGTGTAATAATTAAGGCCTCTGGCTAGGGTTAGGTCAAGTTCCACCGGAACATTTACCTCCACTAAATTAAGGTATGAAAAAACTTTTTGCAATTCGTCAAGTCCTTTTGTTCCAACCTCACTGTTAGAAAGATGTTTACGCATTAAATTGAGCTTTTCTTCATTACTGCCTTTCATTAACAAAAATGGCTGAAGTTTATCAATTGCTCCTTTGTCAAGACCTTTTTCGGCAAGCTCTTGGTTAACTTTTTCCTGTCCAATTTTGTCGAGCTTATCTATTGCAACGGTAATATCAATAATTTTTTCGGGATGACCAATAATTTCGGCGATTCCGGCCAATACTTTACGGTTATTAAGTTTTATGGCAACCTTCAAATTCAAAAGTTCAAAAACCTCATCAATTATCTGAATTAATTCAAGTTCATTAAATAAAGAATTGCTTCCAATAACATCAACATCGCATTGGTAAAACTCTCTGTAACGGCCTCTTTGTGGTCTATCTGCTCGCCAAACAGGTTGTATTTGATATCTTTTGAAAGGAAAAGAAATTTCGTTTCTGTTCTGAACAACAAACCTTGCGAATGGCACTGTTAAATCGTATCGAAGACCCTTTTCGCAGAACAAACCCGATAGAATTGACGAATCTTTTTCTGAATAAGCTTTCTCATCAATTTTAGCAGCAAAATCGCCTGAATTTAGAATACGAAAAAGAAGTTTATCGCCCTCATCTCCATATTTTCCCAAAAGAGAAGAAAGGTTTTCCATTGCAGGAGTCTCAATTGGCTGAAAAGCATATTTTTGAAAAACAGAACGAATATTGTCGAAAATATAATTCCTACGGCTCATTTCTTCCGGGCCGAAATCTCTTGTTCCTTTAGGTATTGAAGGTTTTTGTATCATTTGTTGATTTCTTTTTATATGTGGCAAAAATAGTCAAAAACAAATTATCAAAAAACACTATATTTGTAATTATATGAATTATTGAAATGTTTGAAAAAGGAGACATATTAAAATCATCTGAAAGAAACTTTGCAAATGTTCTTAAAGTTCTGCTAGTTAGCTTTTTGCTAATAATTAGCAATGCCACATTTTCGCAAAACGAGAATTCGAATACTGTATTTATTGAAGAATTAATTGAGGAAATTACAGAAAACTCTGAAGAAGATATAGATTTTACAACGCTTTTCGAAGATTTAAACTTCTTTTTGGAAAACCCTATTAATCTTAATAAAACTAATTACGAAACACTCTCTAAGCTGCATTTATTAAGCGAGTTTCAGATTAAGGCTATTTTGAATTATGTAGAAAAAGACGGGCCAATGCTAACAATTTATGAATTACAGCTTGTTATGGGGTTTTCAAAAGAAATAATTTTTAAACTTCTTCCCTTTGTAACAGTTGAAAAAGCCGAGGAAAAGCAAAATTTTGCTCTAAATAAGGCATTGAAATACGGAAAAAACCAAATTTATTTAAGAACCGGGAGAGTATTGGAAAATCAGCAGGGTTTTTCTTCTATTAGCGACTCAGCAATTGCAGCCAGTCCAAATTCCCGTTACCTTGGCAATCCTTGGAAACACTATGCCAGATACAGATATTACTACAAAAACAGTTTATTTTTTGGAATAACGGCAGAAAAAGATGCCGGTGAGGAGTTTTTTAGGGGTACACAGAAAAACGGCTTCGATTATTACTCGGCTCATTTGCAGCTAAACAATGTAGGAATAATAAAAACTCTCTGTCTGGGAGACTTTCAGGCTCAGTTTGGTCAGGGACTGACTTTGTGGTCGGGAATGTCGTTCGGAAAATCTCCTTATATATTGAATGTCAATAAAAAAGCAGGTGGTATTAAAAGATATACTTCAACTAATGAAAATCTATTTTTTAGAGGAGGAGGAACGACTTTAAGGTACAAAGATTTCGATTTAAGCCTGTTTGTTTCCAAGAAAAAAATTGATGCAAATATTACATCATTAGACACAATTAATGAGGAGGTACTTGAGGTATCATCTTTTCAAATTACCGGTTTACATACAACCCCAAATGAAATTGAAGATAAAAATGCTATAGGTGAATTTGTTTATGGGGCAAATCTGGATTTTTCGAGGAAATTTTACAAAATTGGAGGTTCTTTTGTGGCTTATGAATTCGATTCAAAATTACAAGACCCTTCGGAGGTTTATAAGCAATATAATTTTAACGGACTTTCAAATTTTAATTCGGGAGTTCATTATCAAATTTTTTATAAGAACCTGAACCTTTTTGGGGAGGCTGCATATTCTGAAAACGGCAGCACGGCTTACATAAACGGAGCTGTTATTAGTGTAAGTTCACAAGTTTCTTTTGTGGCTTTGCACAGAAATTACCAAAAAGATTATCAGGGCTTATATTCCAATGGTTTTTCGGAAAACACCCAAACCTATAACGAAGAAGGATTGTATATTGGAACTGTTATAAATCCTATTAAATATTGGAAAATTTCGGCATATTACGATTCATATTCTTTCCCATGGCTCAAATTTAGAGTAAATGCCCCATCGGGAGGAGATGATTATTTTGCACAGATCGATTTTACACCAAGTCGCAGATTATCTATGTATTGGAAATATAAGCAAGAAACAAAACCACAAAACGAAACAATAGAAGATGGTGTATATATTGCTGAATTAGATGATGTTACGACAACAAAATATCGTTATCATATTGCCTATTCCATAAACAAAGAAATCGAATTTAGAAATAGACTGGAGTTAATAAATTACAAAAAAGAGAATTCATTGAGCGAAAATGGTTATATGATTTACCACGATATTGTTTACAGACCTCAAGCCTACCCTATGGCAGTTTCCGTTAGATATGCAATTTTCGATACAGAAGGTTGGAATTCGAGAATATACGCCTACGAATCTGATGTTCTTTATGCTTTTTCTATTCCGGCTTACTATTCAAAAGGAACAAGGTTTTATGTAAATTTGAAGTATTCTCCAAGTAAAAAAATTGATATTTACATTAAATATTCCCGAACATATTTTAGTGATATGAGCAGCATTGGCTCGGGATTAACTCTAATTGAGGGAAATAAGCGTTCAGAATTTAGAACGCAAATAAGACTAAGGTTTTAGCTTTCTTAACTTTTATTTTCAATTTTCTTCCTTACCTTTGTATCCATTTATTTAAATACTTGCATTTATTATTAGATTATGGCAACAATTTTTTGGATTTTAGGAGTAGTGGTTATGTTGTTTATTCTGTTGATTGTTCTTAACTATTACAGAATGAAGAAATTAGAAAAAAAGCCGCAGAGTAAAAAATTAATATCATTAAACAAGCAAAATTTCAATGCTACAGTTAAATCGGGTTTGATTTTAATCGATTTTTGGGCTCCTTGGTGCGCACCTTGCAAAATGATTGCACCTATTTTGAGCGATTTGGCCGAATCAGAATCTCATCGTATAAAAATTGCCAAGGTTAATGTTGAATACGAAAAACAACTGGCTTCTAAATTCAATATTAGAAACATTCCTACAATGGTAATAATGAAAAATGGTGTTGAAGTTAAAAGGCTTGTAGGCATGAAGACAAAAAAAATGATTCTTAAAGAAATTAATGAAATTAATTAATTAATTGTTTTTTTCGGAATTTGAATTATCTTTACCTTCGTAGTCTGTCTTAATTCAGTTGGTTACCAACAAACGAAACAACAACAAACCACCAACGAAATAACGACAAACGAAATAACCACAAACGAAATAACGACAAACGAATAAAATAATAGAAATGAGAAAATTCCGTTCACAAACCAAAATTATCGCCACCATGGGGCCTGCTTGTGCAAGCAAAGAAGTTCTATCACAAATGATTCACGAAGGAATAGATGTTTGCAGATTAAACTTCTCACACGGTTCGCATGAGGCTCATTTGGAAATGATAAATCTAATTAATGAGCTAAATGCCGAGTTAAATACTAATGTTGCAATTCTTGCCGATTTGCAAGGTCCGAAAATTCGCATTGGTGATGTAGAAAACAATGGCGTTCAGTTAATTGACGGAAACGAAATACTTATAGTAAACGAGAAATGCCTTGGAACGGCAGAAAAAGTGTATCTCTCCTACCCTAACTTTTCTTCCGATGTTTCCATTGGCGATTTTATTCTAATAGACGACGGAAAACTTAAACTGGAAGTTATTGATACAAACAAAGTTAATACTGTTAGAGCAAAAGTTGTTCATGGCGGAATTCTTTCATCAAAAAAAGGTGTAAACCTGCCTAATACAAAAATTTCTTTGCCCAGTTTAACAGAAAAAGATTTAGCCGATGCCGAATTTGCTTTGGAACACGATGTTGATTTTATTGCTCTTTCTTTTGTTAGAAAAGTGACTGATATTGTTGAACTTAAAGACATTATTAAGAAACACAAAAGAACTACCAGAGTAATTGCTAAAATTGAAAAACCGGAAGCTCTTGAAGATCTTGAGCAAATAGTTGATATGTCGAATGGAATAATGGTTGCTAGAGGAGATTTGGGTGTTGAAGTACCTTTCGATCAGGTTCCATTAATTCAGAAGCAAATTGTTGAAATGTGCATTAAGCAATCGAAACCTGTAATTATTGCAACTCAAATGATGGAAAGTATGATTACAAACTTCCGTCCTACCCGCGCCGAAGCTAACGATGTAGCCAATGCTGTAATGGATGGCGCCGATGCCTTAATGCTAAGTGGTGAAACTTCTGTTGGAAAATATCCTGTTGATGTTGTTAGAAGCATGCAGCAAATTATTGATTTTACTGAGGTTAACGGGTTCACTTTCTACAAAAACAACCCTCCGCACGAATTTCTACGTACTTTCCTTCCCGACAGTATATGTTGCAATGCTTCACAAATGGCTCAACAGACAGAAGCTAAAGCCATAATTACCTTTACATTTTCCGGATATACTGCTCATAGAATTTCGGGGTACCGACCAAAAGCTAATATTTTTGTTTTTACCAGAAACAAAGAATTACTTAGAAAAATGTCGCTTGTTTGGGGTGTAAGAGCTTATTATTTCGACAAATACGACACTATTGATGAAGCAATTTCATACTCTATTGGTTTTCTAAAAGCAAAAGAACTTATTGCAGATGAAGATATTATAGTGCATGTTGGCTCTACTCCTCTTTACAAAAAAGGTCAGACTAATATGATGAAGCTAAGTTATGTCTAATTAGCTATTCCATGAAAATCAACCTTGCTACGGTATTATTTTGTTTTATTCTTTTGAATGCCGCTGCTCAGAAGGAAAAAGGTTATACATCTTGTTACTATGCCGGGGCGGGTGCAAGTTTTAACGGAGCTGAGAATTATTCAATATTTTCAGTTGGAACAGACAATCTTTTTCCATCTTTTTACGATTACAAATTTTCAGGACAATCTCTTATTTTTGGTACATTAAATAAAGAAAACTTCCATTTGGGTCTTTCCTACTATTTTAAGCCTTTTTACAAAGTTTTTCTCAGAAATCCGTATTTCTTTTCAATAATAAATTTACAAGGTGGATATATTGAAAATAATAATAAAGCCGGAGGATTTTTTCAACCCGAATATGCTTTCATTCTTAACGGCAAAGCTTATGAAGGATTAAATTTTAGATTCAAATTGGGCATTTCCTATGCTATTTCAACAATAAAAGGATTCGATATTAAGCAACCGGGGGTTGTTATTCAATTAATTCTGGGTTATAATAAAAGGAAAAATATTCCGGAATAATCTATTTTTTCTTGACAAGGATTATCTCAAGAGTTTTTTCGGCAGAACCGGCATACCAATTATCTTCTTCTGTTTTACCCGTAAACTCCTCGTATTTAAAGGAAACTGAGGTATCTATGGACTGATAAAAACCATTTTTTCCTTCATCAATATCGTTTACCCATAAGTAAAAAGTTCTAATATCCATTGGGGAGTCGGTTAAGCCTATCACAGCATTTCCAGCAGAATCGGTATATTCAGTTATAGAGTATTCGGATAAAGAATCGTTTTCATCCATTTTAATTTCAATGCCTTCAATTGCTGCCCCATTTTCATTATTAATTTTAATATTTACAACGTAATCGGCATGAGGGCAACCATATTCGCAAGCAGGCTCCTCGTTAATTATTTCACCTTTTTTAGAACCGGTATTGTTGCCGCAGCCGGTAAGAAAGGCTATTACGGCTAATAAAGAAAACCACAATTTGTTTTTAAATTTCAAGGTCAACTTTTTCATATTTATAACTATTTAGTGTAATCAATAAAACTACCATTTTTCCAAAGTGGTTGATATGAAAACTTCGAGAACAAGGCTTGCGATTTCTGAAAATCAAGGAGTTTACTGTGGTAAATGACTGTTTTCAGAAAGAGCGTAACGCAGTTATCGTGGTTTTCTTGCAGCCACTATTTAATTGTAAATTCAGTTCTTCTGTTTTTGGCTCTTGCCTGATCTGAATCGTTAGGTGTAATAGGTTTTGTTTCTCCATAACCTTTTGCACTTAGCCTTGATTTATCAACTCCATTAGAAACCAAATAATCGAAAACCGCTTTAGCCCTATTTTCCGAGAGAAGCAAATTGGTTTCATCTTTTCCAATATCGTCGGTATGACCGGAGATTTCAATTGCAACCTCATTATTTTTCTTCATAAAATCTACTAATTTAAGAAGTTCTGCTTTAGATTGATTTTTCAAGGTATAGGAATTAGAATCGAAAAACACATTCTTAAGAATAATAGAAACTCCCGATTTTATTGCTTGTAGGGGAATATCTTTTACATAAGGCTTATTTTCAGCATCTAGCTTAGAAAAGGTGAAATTTTCAGAAAAAAACAAATAGCCATCTTTTGAAACATTTAAGGCGTAATCCTTATCGGTTGGAACACAAACCAAAAATTCACCATTAGCCGATGAGGAAGTCGATTCAATAATAATTTTTGAAGTTTCCAAATCTATTAATTCGAATTTTGCACCAAGTTTCTTAAGCGTTTCAGAATCATAAACAACTCCCTTCAAATAAGTTACCTCAGTAGGTCTGGCCTTTTCGTATAATTCAAACGAATAAATATCAATTCCGCCTCTTCCTCCCTCTCTCGATGATGAAATAAAAGCCATATTTCCCTTGGCATTAAGTGCAATGCTGGCTTCGTTGTTAAAAGTATTAATGGGATAACCAAGATTTACAGGTTTTGTCCACTCACCTTTTTCATTCAATTTCGACATAAACAAATCCATTCCTCCCATTCCGGGCCATCCGTTAGAAGTAAAATACAGAGTTTTATTGTCGGGGTGAATATAGGGACCTGATTCGTCGAATTCGCTATTTATCTGTGGACCAAGATTTACAGGAGTTTCAAAACTTCCATCAGGTTTCAGCTTTGCTTTATATAAATCAAGACCTCCAAAACCACCTTCCCTATTGCTGGAAAAATACAAAGTTGTGTTATCGGATGAAAGACTTGGTTGCGACTCCCAGGCCTCAGTATTTAAGGGTTCTCCGGCATTTATTGCTTTAGTCCATTGTCCGTTATATTTTACCGCATAATAAATATCGCAACTTCCAACGCCTTCTTTTCTAGAGCAGGCAGTAAAAAACATTACATTTCCATCGGATGAAAGAGTTTGTGCGCCCTCATTAAAGTAAGTATTAAGGTTTCCCGGAATTGGTTTTGCAACAGACCAACTTTCACCGGACTTGCTGCAAATATAGAAATCTTCCTGTCTCTGTCCCTGAGCATAAGGGTCTTTAGAAGGTAATTTTCTGGTAATAACCAAAGTAGATTCATCGGGACTTATGGAAGGAAGATACTCATCGTAAGAAGAATTTACCCCAGAACCCAGATTTATTGGTTTAAAATCTACAGGATTTTTTATGGCATTCTGTGCAAACTTACATGACTCAAGTTGCAGATTAGCAAGACGAATATCCTTTTCCTCGGTAGCAGTTTTTATGTATTTAGAATAATTTATTTCAGCATTCTTATAATCTTCAAGCATAAAAAGAACATTTGCATAATCGAAATAAACGTAAGGCATATCGTCAATACCAATCCTAACAGCTTTTTTGTAAACAACAGCAGCATCCTCATATTTAGCGGTTTCCATGTAAATGGTAGCAAGTAATACTATACTTTTTGTATGCAGACTATCTATTTTTAGAATTTCCCAAACGGTCTTTCTGGCCTCATTATAATCCTGATAATAATATAATTGAGCAGCTTGTTTAAACAGACCATCAACAGCCTTATTTGTCTGAGCTTGTAAACCAAAACAGAAAAATATGCTAACCAGAACAAAAAACTTACGCATTATGAAACTTTGTATTTGTTATTATATATAAGCGCAAAATAAAGCTTTTTATTTCAACAATTCAAACTTGGTCAACAAATTAGTTGGCCAATCGGTATTTACAAACCTACCATTTTCGTAGGCATAAAGTCTAAAAATTGTTCCGCTAATATTTTCACTTCCGGAAATTGGATATTCGTAATCAATAATATCCTCAATTACAGCAATATCAAGGTTTTTATCGTTGTTGGAATCTAAAATCCATGTATTTCTTGTTATTTCGGCTGTACTTTCCATCTTTTGATAATATGAAGTAAGAACATCGTAAATAAACTTATTTTCGGAAACGGAAAATACAATTAGATAAGTTCCAATTTTAGATTCACGGCTAATTGCCAAATTATAAGCAATGTAATTATTTGCCGAATCCATTGAAAAACAAGAAATTGCAAATACAGTATCTTCAGTAAACAACTCGTTTTCCTGAAAAATTAATGATCCGGGAATAATCTTGCATTTCGAAAAATCCGTTATCATTGAAGGAAAAATATGAAGCGTATCATTATTTATTTCTGTGAAATAGGTTTTAAATTCCTCATAATTTTCCTGAGCAACATCTTGAGAAATAGATGAATTTGAAAAATAAAACAGAAAAAAAGCAGAAAAAATTAGTTTGTAATACCAAACCGGATTTATATTCCCAGTATTCTTTTCCATAAAGGTTTATAATATTTTTCTTGAATTTTAGCTGTAACTTTAGAATAATCTGCAGGTTTAGACGCCTGAGTTCTTGCACCACAGAAAGGACATTTTACTTCCTCTCCTTCAGGTTTATATGAAGCTCCACAATTTAAACATTCCAGCTCTTTTGTTTCCAGAATATTTTTAGTTCCACATTGCTCACATACCAAAGAAGTTGCACCTTCAGGAAACCTAATAGAAGCTGCACACAAAATGCAAGTAGTCTCTTTTAAAGATACTTCTGCAACATCCATATATTCATCTTTATAACCCAAGTATTCAATAACCTTCTTTTGAGTTTCTTCATCATAAGTAGAAATCATCCCATTTACTGTATTTCTCATCATCATATCGGGGGTAGCATCAGAAAAATACTCAGGATAATACTGCATATAATTTGCATTTCTAAGTTTTTCGGAGCTTAATAATTCCTTAAAATAATCAATATTGGCATTTAGATAATCTTTAAAATCATCATTAAATTCGTAATGCACCATATTGTTAACAATAGAGGATTTTAACTTTGCACCTAAAGCCGTAATTTTCTCCATTAAATGCTCTCTTTTTTGAAAAAACTCATCGTTAACAGTTTCCTCATACATGTGCTGATAGTAGGTCATGTATTTTTGTCGATAGGCAGGTTGTTTTCCTTTGGGGCCATATCTGTTGGGATAAAGCTCAAAATCTAATTCGTGCATTTTAACAGCAGCTTTTTTGTAATTTTCAATATCCTTATTCTTTAGAGCATCTGCCAATTGAAGAAGATTATTATTATATTCCGTTTTTTTCTCCTGATTATCATCTGATAAAGCAACATCCATTGCCTCATTGCGGAAATTATTCATATCCAGTCCCATATATGTACCACAGAAATCGCAATAAATAAAACCGGTTTTAATCTCATTAACTTTAACGGCTGAGCAGTTTGGGCATTTAAGTTTCCTTACAAGCATAGTTTTTCATTTTTAATTATGCTCACAATTTACAAAAAATATCTTAATACATGAAAAAATTCAAAGATTATTAGAAACTATTTGATAAATAATAGCTTATGAATTTTAGACTACTAAGGTTGTCAGTATTAAAACCTTTATGCCTCTTTTATACTAATCAACAATTATTAGCTTATTTCTACCGATTATTATACCTTCCGAAGAAATATTTATAAGATAGTTTCCGGGATTAAGATTTGAAATTTCTATTTTTTCAAATTCCACATTGTTAAATATAGCAATTGTTCTGCCTGTAATATCTGTAATTGAAATTTTATTTTTTTCTCTTGAATTCTCTAATCCAACAACAGAAAAATAATCTTTAGCCGGATTTGGTACTATTTGAAAAGATTTTTTCTGAATGCTATTATCAATACCAACACATTGATTATCAATTATTGTTACAGCAATATCGTCTAAATAAACACCATCATATGTATTTGTTTGATCTGATTTGAAAACAAATTTCAACAATAAATTTTCACCAATAAAATCATCCAACAAAATTTCTTCCATAATCCAGTAGGCTTGTGTTCCATCCCAAACAGGTTCACCAAAATTTTGGTCATCGGTTCCATGAGAGCTTAATCTTCCACATAAAGCTTGCCAATAACTTCCATTATCTATAGATGCATAAACCTGATACCAATCGTAACTTTTCTCTGTTTCAAACTTAGTTTTAAAACTTAATGTTGCAGCAAAAGCATTTGTTAAATCTAATTCGTTGTTTAGAACAAGTTCAGAAGTTTGCAGTAAGCCATAATTACTGCCCTCGCTTTCGGTAAAACAAGTTGGCAAAGAAGAAAAATCCTCGTTTGTAGCCACAAAATCATCTGTTGTCCAATTAGATAAATCGTTGCAATGGTCGTTTAATAAAATCGTTTTCTCTCCAAAAACCTTGGTTATTGTGTCTCTAAAAGTAAAAAGACTGTTGTTAACATTCACAACAAAGCTAAATTCTTGTCCATTTAAAATAGAAGGATTCAAGTAATATGAAATTGAATCGTTTAAAACATCCAAAGTACTAACATTATTAAAAGTCTTAGGTCCTCCAACCGACAAAATATAAGGACTAATTGGTTCAATTGAAACCAAAAAAACTGATGGAGTATCTAAACCCAAACATTGCAATTCGAAGGGAAAATAGCCTTCAATCTGATCATAAATATTTATAGATAAATCATTTACTTCTGCATAGGAATTTGCCAGAAGAGCTATTTTTTTGTTCATAGCCACATTTTCCCTGCAAAGCGTTTCAATTCTTGAAATTTCCGGCCAAAAACCATCGTCGGAATTACCAACTTCAGCAGTTATGGAAACAATATCGTGAATTCCTGTTGCCCAATCGTCGGCATCGCCATTGCTGTTGTAGCCGTATGTTTCATCGCAAGTTCCGTATCTGTAATTGTTTTCCAAAGTTAAAAAACGGGCAAAATTCTTATAAATATCTATATTTTCGGGAACAAAATCGCTATCGTAATTATATGGATAAATTAAATAATTACCATAAGAATGCCAGTTAAGTGCAATTTTAAAGTTGTTATTTTCAATTAAATACTTCATTGCCTGTGTTTCGGGTTCTGAAAAAGCGAAATCTCCTCTATGCCAGGGATGAAAACCAATTGAACTGGAACCAATTTCGTTATAAGCAAAAGCATAGTCGTAGTTTCTGTTTAAATCCACCCCATCGGAAAACATGGTAGTATGACGATTTTTTCTATGCATTCCTCCCCCTGTGGGATTTTGGGTTTGATTATAAACATATCCGTCGGGATTAATTACCGGCACAAAAAACAATTCGGTATTATCTACAATATATTTAATTTCAGGATTTGAATTATAGTTTTCGAGCAGATAATACATATAAAAAATAAGTTGTTGCAAAGAAGCAGGTTCTTGCGAATGATGAATTGAAGTATATAAAACCTGTGGTTCAGCCTCAGCAGCAGAGGGATTATCGGAAATTTTTACCTGATAAATGGGGCGACCTTCATACGAAACATGAGTTCCAATCTGAGTTTTATAAACTAAATCAGGAAAAAGCAAAACCATTGAATCTAGCTCAGCGTAAGCCTCATCAAGAGTATAGAAACCTCCCATTGAGCCTAAATTCCAATAATTTGGTGTGTTGAAATAAGGAGCAGAGCCGCAAGAATTAAAAATACTTTTACTTTCTTTTGTAGATAAATCAATATTTCTCTTGTTATAGAAGTCTGTAACATCATTATAAACAACAGAATAATTAACATTCAGACTATCCAATTTAGCTATTTCCTTTTCCGAATAATAAGCCGTAAAGTAATAATCTTTTTCTAATACTCCCTGAAAACCGGTAAGTCCTTTATTTTTCAGGAAATCAAATCCTGTTTCAGATGTTTTAATTTTCAACAAGCTATGTTTTTGGCTTGATGCAGACAAGCAAAGAGCCAAAACAAAAAATCCAAGTGCAATAATCCTCATAATAAATATTTTAGTGTAAAAAAAAACCGACAAAATGCCGGTTTTTATTCAAATTATTTTATTAAAGTCATTTCATCGAGCAAATGTCCTGCCCCTGCGTATTTATCAATTACCCAAAGAACATAACGAACATCTACATTAATAGTACGTTGCAGTTCGGTGCTAAAAAGAAGATTTGAGCAAAGCCATTCCCAGTTACCATCGAAAGCAAGGCCAATAAGATGACCCTCGCCGTTAAGAATGGGACTTCCGGAGTTACCACCGGTAATATCGTTATCGCTTAGGAAAGCAACAGGAAGATTTCCTGTTTCATCAACATAAGGACCGAAATCTTTCTTTTCGTAAAGATCAACAAGTTTTTTAGGAACAGTAAACTCGTCGTTAGTATTGTCCATTTTTTCTATAATACCATCAATATAAGTAATATGGCTATATTTAACTGCATCTCTGGGTTTGTAAGATTGAACAGTACCGTAAGTTAGTCTTAAAGTTGAATTTGCATCGGGGTAGAAAACTCTGGCTGTTTCCATTTCACGTAATCCGGCAATAAATTTTCTTTCAGCAACTTCAAGTTTACCAAGAACTGAAGTGTACATTCCGGATTTCATTTGTGCTTCCATAATAATTTCGCCTAAGTATTTCATCATAGGGTCGTTATCTAAAACCTTAGCACTTGGTTTGTTAAGGAACGCTTCCATTCTTTCCCGAGAAGTAAAAATACTCTTTGCAAAAACGGCATCAACAAATAGTTTAATAGATTCCTGTTGAGTTTTTCCTTTAAAAGTTTTGAAGATATAGTTTTCGAAAACGCCTGATCGTTTATCTGCATCAATATCATTGTAATAAACCATAATCATATCCATCATTATTTCCTTATCGGTAACGGGATAGTATTTATCGAAGAAAGTTCCAAGTTTTTCTTTTAATTCTTCTGTTGATTTGGTAATAGCATCCTTGTTGTTTTTTGCATCGGCAAGTTGACTTTTCAATCCATAAAATTCAAGGGTTGTCATAGTATGTTCACTTGCTTGTAAAAGGCCAAGAGAAAGATAAATCATTTCTTTTGTAGGACCGGCAAGATTTGAATACATTTCCTTTATTTGAGGTAGAATTTTGGAATATTTTTCACTTCTATCATCATTTTTTGTGGCCCAATCAGCAAATTCATCCTCAAGACCTTGTTTTTGAGCAATAGCATCAGTTTTCTTAAGAGTTAGAGCTTCACCATCGAATAATTTCCAACCATTAGCCAAAGAAGCATAAGTATCTGAAAGAGCAATTCTTACAGCGTCACTTTCAGCCATATGTCTTTTCATGATTACAAGTTTTGTGTTAAGAAGTTTAACAACAATAGGGTTAAAAACATCTCTTTTGTATTCCATACCGAAAGAAGACAAATATCTGTCGGTTTCACCGGGATATCCAAAAATCATAGTAAAATCGCCAGGCTGAATTCCTTTCATAGAAACAGGAAGGTGATGAAGAGGTTTGTAAGGAACATTATCGGGACTATAAGCATCGGTTGGATTTCCTTCGGGAGACATATAAACTCTAAAAATTGAAAAGTCGCCGGTATGACGAGGCCACATCCAGTTATCGGTATCGCCGCCAAATTTTCCAATTGCTGAAGGTGGAGCACCTGCAAGACGAACATCGCCAAAAACCTCAAATACAAAAAGGTAATATTCACCACCTTTAAACATTTCTTTCACCTTACAATTGTAATGAGTTCCTTCAACAGCAGTTTTTTCCAACTTACTAATTACAGCAGAAATTTTCTTTTCCCTTTCCGATTCGCTCATATCGAAAGTTACGTCAGCAAGAACCTGTTCAGAAACATCTTCAATTCTAACAACTCTTGAAACCTTCATTCCTTCAACAGGAAGTTCATCAGATTTTTTCATTGCCCAGAAACCGTGGGTTAGATAATCGTTTGTTGTTGAAGAAAGTTTTGCAATAGCCTCGTATCCGCAATGGTGATTAGTAAACATCAAACCTTGTGGGGAAACCATTTCTCCGGTACAGAACCCCTGACCTTCTTCATTTTGAAGTTGAAAAATAGCATCTTTCAAACTTGATCCGTTAATAGAATAAATCTCTTCGGCAGTTAATTTACAACCTAATTTTTGCATATCGGCATAATTAAGTTGTTTAATTTTGTTGGGTAGCCACATTCCCTCGTCGGATTTTGCTTGAAAAACAAATCCCAAGCTCAAAATCAGCATTACAGATAAAAACTTCACTTTCATTTTATTTATTTTTGGTTATAAAATTATTTAATATAAACAGCCCATAAAGATAGTCCATTTAATTTTTCTATTTCTTTTTTATGTTCAAGTTTTACAACATTTTAACTTAACTTTAACCCGTAATAAACAATTATTCACTTCTTAGAACATCAATAGGTTTTGCCTCAGAATCAATTATTCCTTTTACTGAAACTACAAGAATGGAGAAAACCAAAGTAATAACAGCCGTAATAAGGAAAAACCACCAATGCAATTCAATAGAATAAGCAAAATTGCTTAACCATTGTTCAGTAATTAAATAAGCCAAAGGCCAGGCTAAAACATTAGCAATAATAACCAACAAAGCGAACTCTTTGTTCAAAAGACCTAAAATATTTGTCTTTTTTGCCCCAAAAATCCTTCTTACAGCCATTTCTCTGTTTCTTTGTGAAGTAAGAAAGGCTGTTAATCCGTAAAGTCCAATTCCCCCAATTATTAAACTGAGAAAAGTAAAAATCATGATTAATTTGCTAAAAATTCCTTCTTCCTTATAAAGCTGTTCTAGTTCCTTATCAAGAAATTTATATTCAAAAGGTCTTTCGGGGTCGTATTTTTTCCAAATTTGCTCTAAGTAATTTATAATTTCGGTTTGGTTTCCATTTCCAATTTTTACAGCAATATATTTAGTATAGAAAGTAATTTCCCTCTCATCTTCTTTAAGATTAAGTACAAAAAGACCGGTTTTTTTATGAAGCGAACTAACCTTAAAATCGTTAAACACACCTACAATTTTTTCGTTTCCATAACCCGAATGAAATTTTTTACCCAAAGCCTCCTGATTAGTACCCCATCCCATGTGCTTTACCATTGCCTCATTTACCAAAATGGCATTAGTTCTATCGTTAGGATTGTCTTTTTCGAAATCTCTTCCTGCCAAAATTTTAATATTAAAAGTTTCAACAAAATCGTCACGTATTATTAGAGCCGGAAAAAACTGCCACTGACCTTCAGGCATTCCTTCTGTAATAAATTCGTGAGTATTATGGTCGGCTCCAATAATATAATCCATTGCAGTAACCTCAATAATATCAGAATTTTTCAGCAAATCCTCCTTAATACTTTCGTAATTGTAAGCTAGTACAGAATGAGCAGATTCTAAAATAATAATATTATCCTTTTCGAAGCCCAAATCGGCATTTTTCATAAACGAAACCTGATTTTTGGCAACAAAAGCCCCAATAATTAGCAAAGAAGCTATAACAAACTGAAATACAACCATTAACTTCCTAGAAAAGCCTGAACGAATAGCTTTTAAAAATGGCTTTTTAAGTATGTTCGCAGGTTTAAGGGCTGATAAAAAGACAGCAGGAAAAATTCCGGCTAAAAGACCAATAAAAATTGTAATAAGGAACAGAGGTACAAAAAGTCTGGTTGAAAAAACAGGGTTTAAAACCAATTCTTTATCGAAAATTGGGTTAAAAACCGGAAGAAAAACCTCAACAAGCAAGAGAGCAAAAAATAATGCAAAGAATGAAATTATTACACTTTCCAACAGAAATTGGATTATCAATTGTTTTCTAGAAGCCCCATGAACCTTTTTCATGCCAATTTCTTTTTCTCTTCTAATAGAAGAAATTGATGAAAGATTTATATAATTTATGCAAGCAAGCAACAAGAGGAAAATAGCTACAAAGCCAAGCAAATAAATATTTTCAATAGAATTATTTTTTTCAATTTCATAATCCAGATTAGATTTTAGATGAATATCGGTAAGAGGCTGAAGATAAAAGCTTGTTTTATCTTTATTTTCCATTTTACAAATATTTTTTTCAATTAGCTCGGGAAAACGATTTTCTAGCTCGTTTTTAGTAACACCCTCTTTTAAAACAATATAAGTCCAGCAAGGATTCCAAATCCAGGTATTGGGTTCATATCCTCCATAAAGCCTTTCAACCGTTTTCATTGAAATAAGAATATCGAAATGGAAATGACTTTGACTGGGTAAATCTTCAATAACACCTGTTATAAGAATAGGTAGTTTTTTTTCAATAAATAAAGAATCGCCTACAACATCTATTTTCCCGAAATACCTTTCAGCAGTACTTTTGGTAATAACAGCCGTATTTGGTTTTGTAAGATTCCCAAAGGCCTTTCCATAAATAAATTCATAATCGAAAACATCAAAAACCGTTGAATCTGTATAGAATAACCTTTTTTCATTAAAACTCTTTTCATTTGCAAAAACCATAGTTCTGGGGCTCTGAAAATTAAAGAATCTGGTAACACTTTCTATCATTTCCGGAAAATCGTTAGCTATTGCTGTAGCCAGAGGAAAAGGACAACTTGTACTTTTTTCAACAAGCCCATTAAAATTACCTTCCTGAATAACCCTGTAAATTCTATCAGATTTCTTATGATACTTGTCGTATCCGGTTTCGTTGTAAATAAAGAGAAAAATAATGATAAAAGAAGCCATTCCAATAGCCATACCTAAAGTATTTACTATCAGATTATTGTAATTTCTGATAATATTACGGTAGGCCAATTTGAAATAGGTTTTTATCATATATTTATCAAATAATTAATCTTTTAACAAAATTTTCATGGATTATTTTTCCATCAAACAATCTAATAATTCTTCTGCTGTAATCGGCATCGCTATGGGAGTGAGTAACCATAATAATTGTAGTACCTTCCCTGTTAAGGTTTTCTAGAGTATTCATAATTTCGGTTCCGGAATTTGAATCGAGATTTCCTGTGGGTTCATCGGCAAGAATAAGGTTTGGATTTGTAACGATAGCACGTGCTATGGCTATTTTTTGTTGTTGTCCTCCCGACAAATTAGAAGGAAACAAAGCTGCCCTATTTGCAATTTGAAGCAAATCTAAAGCCATCATTACTTTTTGCTTTCTTTCTTTTGAACCAACGCCCAAATACACCAATGGCAGTTCAATATTTTCGTAAACACTAAGTTCATCAATTAGATTAAAGTTTTGAAAAATAAAACCAATATTATTTTTTCTAATAAAAGCCTTTTGTTTTTCCGACATTTTGGAAATTTCTTTATCCATAAAGAAATATTTCCCTGAACTTGCATTATCGAGTAAACCAAGAATATTAAGCAAAGTGGTTTTTCCGCACCCACTTGGTCCCATAACAGCAACAAAATCACCTTTATCAACTTCAAAACTAACCTCATTTAGAGCTCTTGTTTGGAGTTCCTTATTTTTAAAAACCTTTGAAAGCGATATAGTCTTAATCATAATACCTTCTAATTAAGCAGTTACCATGCCATTTTTGTTAAAATCCTGTAAAACTATTAATTACAAAGCAAACTTTAATATAAAAATCAAATAAAAATGTACGTTTAAGGAATATTTCGTCCGAAATCGCACATTTAAAGGCAATAATAGAAGTAGAGATTTATTGAGCTTATGCGTAGTTTCTAATACTTTTACGAATATTAAACATATTTATTAAGAATAGAATAATTAGTAAAACAAAACCGGCAAAATAAACAGGCAGGTACAATCCGGCTTCAAGATTAAAACCATAATCACTTATATTACCTGCAATAATTAGTTTTATGGCAAAAACTGCTATTATTGAAACCAAACCAATAATACCTGACATAATTAGCAGATATTTTCCTAAGAATTTTTCAATAGTAAATGGATGATATCCCAAATGAATAAGAAGGCGTATTTCCTCTCTTGATTTTACTATAAGTAACTGAAAACTAAGAATGAAAATTAGAATTGCAAGAAAAATTATTATTCCTGAAATGCCTCCCATTATTCCCATAGTAACTCTTAAAAGCAAGTTTAGTTTACTTGTTTTTAAATTATCTTTTTTAGTTTCATAATTGTTTTCATCTAAAAATGATAATAATTTAGGATTCGAAATATCTTCAGAAACAATAATAACCCTTGTTGGATTTGCAACTTCGCCTTCACCAAATTTTTCGTTTGCCCAGTTCATAAAATTCATTGGAACTACAAAAGAATTAATTCTATCGGAAAACCCCACTATCCTACCCTGCAATCTATATCGCTGATTATCAACTCGTATCACGATTTCAACGAAAGCTTTCTTTAGTAAGTCTTTAGAAATTTGAGCCTCACCCTGACTTGGAGCATATCCGAAGTTATATAGATTTATCCAATCGCTGGGAATAACCAAAGGAACAAAGCTTTCAAAATCTTTCCATTCGTAATGTTGTTTATTTGAATTATTTTTCTTTTCGTCAACAATAAACTCCGAGTTTGGAGACCAGCCCCAAACATTTTTATCAATGTCAATTAGTTCATCATCAACCGATTCAAAAAACAGGTCGGTATTAACCAAAGGTTTGCTATCGTCTCTACTTTTATAAATATTAACAGTAAGTTGGTAATTTCCGGCAACAAAAGGTCCAACCTTCTTAACAAAACTTTGACTTTCAATATTTTGTAATTCAGATTTTGAAAATCTTGAATTATCTGAATTAAGAGTATTTGCAATATCCACTTCTTTATTAATAATTAGAATATCTGCACCAAAAAGGTTGTCGGAATCGGATTGAATAAGGTTTTTAGCATCATAAAACAACTGCAAAGCAAGAAGAAGCAGAAACATTCCAAAAATAGCACCAACAACTGCACCGGCCAATTGATACTTATTGCTGTTTTTCCAAATTAATTTTCTAAGCATAATTACACAGATTTAACCTGATCGTATTCCAAATCGTAATAGTCTCCAAGAGTACAAAGCATAAAACCTGCTTTATTCTCATCGCATTTCTTCAGAATAAGCTCCGAAGCAATTTTTATATTGCCCTTGTCGAGGTGCGAAAAAGGCTCATCCATAAGAAGATACTCAAAAGGTTGAGAAAGGGCTCGAATAATGGCTAATCGTTGTTGTTCACCAAAGGACATGTGCATACATTTTTTTTCTAGAAGCTTCTTAACCTTAAGTTTTTCTGCCATATCAAGAATTTCGTCAACCGAAGTAGTATTTGTAAGATCGGCTTTGACCAGAATATTTTCCATTGCAGTAAGCTGTCCGAATAATCGTAAATCCTGGAAAACAATAGATAGTTTTTTCTGGCGTATTTCGCTCCATTCGGCAAAACTAAACAATTTATTGTCATTGTTATTTAGCAAAACCTCTCCGGTAAAATCTTTTCTAGTACCATATATAAAGGCAGTAAGCGAAGATTTTCCTCTTCCGGAAGTTGAATTAATAAGGTTAAATTTTCCTTCTTGTAATTCCACCTCCTTTTCCCATATTTCGGAATTAGGGTCAAAAAAGCCAACAGTAACTGTTGGCTTTATTTTATTTAGACGAATGTGCATGAATTATTTTTTGAAAGTAATATCGTTAATTTTCTTAACAATTTCATAAATGGCATAATTCTCATTTTTTGTAAGACGCATTGTCCATGTTGCTTTGTAACCATTTGCCACAATCATTGCATCCTTTAAAATATCTGTAGCTTCCTGAATATAAACTACCTCGTACTCGCCAATATTGTCTGAAAGCATTTGAATGAATGTTTCAGGATATTCTTTCATCTCAAGATTTAAATAACCAGCTGCAAAGCCACTTTCAAGAATTTCTTTCACTTCTGTTTCAATAGGTTTTTCTTGTTTAAAAGTACCATTAACTACTTCTTTTATATATTCCTCATTAGTAGTAATATAACCAACATCGTCCTTAAAGCCCATATAAACATTTAACAGACTGGCAATTTTATAATATTTTTCATCAATAAACTCAATTCCAACATCTCCACTTGCTTTAACATCCTCCGGCATTTTTTCAATTCCAATATCAATAAGTTTCTTCATTGTGGCCTGGTTTACCGTAAAGGCAATAACCAAATTCGGATTGTTATAATCTATGTAAGTTTCTGTTTCAGAAGAATCAATTTGTTCTTGAAGGCTTTCCATTTCCTTGGCAAACTCTTCCATTTCTTCTTCATCAAAGAAATCATCAAAATCTTCTGTTCCACCAACTTTTCTTTGCTTTTCAACAGGAGAAACTCCATAGAATCCAAGAATAAAATCGCCTTTAATAACCTCCATTAAATCTTTATGACTCATTCCAATTTCTTTTGGAGCCTGAGCAAGAATTTGGTCGAAACCGGGAGGTAAAGAAGCTGTAATAACTTCAATCATTGCATTAATATTCAATCCCATAGCACCGGCTGCCATTAAATCTTTTCCCGGAATAAGTTCAAATATTTTGCCATCTACCTTTCTCAAAACTTTATCAACTTGCTGTTTTTCGGCGTTAATTTTATTTGGAACCATTTCCATTTCCATAACAATCTGCCCTTTTTCGAAATTAAAAGACCAATACATATAATTATCCTTCATTTCTTCTTCCGAATAAGACATCATTCCTTTACTCTCAAGATTAAGAGTATAGGCTAAATATTCAGCCCAAGGTGTAGAATTTCCCCACATTTTTATATCTTTTTCCATTTCCAGCCAAGCTGAAAAATTGGCATTAGAATTTTTTAATTGTTCCTTTTCATCAAGAGAACTTAGTCTTTTGTACTCCTCTTCCATTTCTCCATCATCAGCACCATTGGGAGACATTACAAGCAAAAGTGTACTCTTGTCCCAACCCACAAAACCTTGAGCATCAGGATAAATATATTTATACCCATCGCCTTCTTTAATGCTGGAAGTAAATCCGAAAGTTTCCAAAAGTTCCTCGAAACTGGAACGTTTATGAATTGACATGGAAAGTCCCAACAAATCTTTTGAGCCTTTTTTGTAAGCAAAGAAATAAATATCATTCTTCAAAGCAATTCCCAAACTCATTGGATCATCAACAAATTTATCGTAAACGGTTCTGAATTCATCGGGCATTCCTTTTCGCATTGCTTCCATCATTTCAAGCTTTACAAACTCATCCCAATTTAATTTGTCGTGTAAATCCATCGGATTCATTGTTGCAACAAAATAAGTTGTGTCCGGAATTACTTTTAAATGTTCGTAGGTTTTCTTAAAGTAAATGTAATAAATTACTAAGGCTGTAATACCTCCGGCAAGAACCACTCCTATGGTTATTTTTCCTGCTAATGATTTAAAAAATCTCATATAAATTTTGGGTTTAAATTTTTAATATTTTCAATTTGCATATTTAGACAAAAAAATCATAAGAATCAAGATATTTAAGAAAAGAATTTTTGAAAGTGAAGATTTTAATTATACTACTTTCAAAAAATATTAAGGGTTACCTAACAAGAATAATATTTTTTCTTTCCAATAATTGTTTATTGGAGTAAAATAGAATAGTATAAATCCCTGATTTAAGAAAACCTAAATAGATTTCGAAAATATTAGTATTTATAGTAGATTTCATTACTATGCTTCCAAAATTATCTACAAGTTCAAATTCAATATCCTTATCATTATCTACTTCAATAAATAAGCAATCTGTTGTTGGGTTTGGAAAAATTGCAAATTTCGAAAGGCTATTCAAATTCTCAATTTCTAAACCGCCAAATGAATTTACACAAGCAGAAAATTCAGACGTATTACCCTCATTATCAATTGTTATTGCAGTAATATAGTCGTCGTCGTAAATTCCTGTCAAAACGGTGTTCCAATTACCTGAAGCATCGGGAATAATAGTTTCTAAATATGCAGCTCCTTCTCCATGCCCTGTTTCATCAACCGAAGCCAAATATAGTTCAATATAGCAGCTTTCTGGGTTTTCAGTATCCAACATTCCGGAAATTTCGTGCTGTACATTTGTTATAACCACCTGAATATCATTAATAACAGGGAAATTCAGTCCCATATTTGGTCCTTCATCTATATCGTTTTCATCGTTAAGATTTACTCCTGAAGGAAAAAGCTCAATTGCCAAAGAACCATTAAGAAAGAAGGCATTTTGACTAATTTTATTCTGAATATCGTTATCATTCAAAATAGAAACACCATTGCCAGCATTAAAGGCAATTGTATTTTTTTCAATAATATTATTTTTTGGCCCTTCTGCAATTCTTATTCCATCAACCCCATTTCCAAGAGGCGACATACCATCTATTTTCGTACCAATAAGATTATTAGCAATATAATTACTGTCGCAACCCGTAATATGAATAATTATTCCGTGTTGCAAGTTTCCTGAAATAAGGTTCTCCTCAATTACAGAATTATAAGCAGCACCATCTATAACAATGCCGTTAGCATTTGGAAGTTCATTATTCCCCGAAATATCTGACCCAATATAATTTCCCTTTACAATATTGTTTCTGGTACCCATATTGTAAATAAAAACTCCATAACCCGAATTTCCTGAAAGAATATTTCTTTCCCCCTCATTAGTTCCACCTAAAATATTTGAATCAGCTCCATCGTCGAATAACACACCATAAGTATTTGGAATAGAAATTGTTCCCGAACAATCAGTACCAATAAGATTTCCATAAATCTCGTTATTATTACAACCTGCGCCAAAAACCGGTATTCCATAGGCATAATTACCGGAAACCAAATTGCCGGAACCATTTTCAGAACCTCCAATTAGATTATTACTGGCGGTACCTTCAATACTAATACCATCATAATTTGGCATTGCTAAATTACCCATTGCATTTACACCAACATAATTCCCCTTAACCTGATTATTGTTAGCATTAACAATTCTAATTCCAATATGTTCGTTTCCCGAAACTATATTTCTGTAAATTATTTCACTTCCTCCAATTAAATTTTGAGAAGCACCGCCAATAATTTCAATACCAATATTATTACCTGCTAAAACTTCGCCATCTGCTGTTATTCCAACATAATTTCCGTAAATATGATTATTAATAGCTGATGATCCAAAAACCTGAATTCCTATAACGAACTCCTTTATGCACAATCCTTTAATAACAATTCCCGATGCATTTATTATGCTAAAACAATAATCAACCTCGTTATTATTACCATCAATTGCTATTTCGGGACCTAAAGGGTTTGTATCTCCCTGATTAACAGCTTGCGAACTGCCATCAATGGTTACATTGCTTCTAATAATGTAGCTTAATGGAGATAGAAGATTAATTGTCCAAATTCCTTTTTCAGAATCGAATCCCGCATCGGAAACCGGAATATTGAAAACTATGGAATGAGTTCCCGACATTGCATTTGCGTAGTCAATGGCTTCACGAAGAGATCCTGATCCCGAATCAAAAGTATTTGTAACAGAAAAGGTTGCTGAAAAACTGAAATGGAAATTCAAAACAAAACCTAAAATTAACAATTTTACTAAAAAATTTTTCATGAAATTTAAGTTTATCTGATTATTCAATTACACAAATTTTTTCAAAAAATACCTCGCTATCGTTTGATATTTTCAACAAATATAAGCCTGAATTATAGTCATTTAAAGAGATTTTTGATTGTTGATTAAGAAATTCAGAAAAACAAATTTCTCCTTTTGAATTATACAATTGCAAAAATGAATTTTTATTACAAGAAACTATAATATAATCTTTTGCAGGATTGGGATAGACTTTAATGTTTCCTATATTATTATTAGACTCTATTTTTAATTGAGCGCCAATGTTTGCTGAAAATTCGGAAGTATTTCCTTGAGCATTTGTAGCAGTAGCAGTTACAAAATTTGAAAGGTTGATTCCATTAACAACAGCATGCCAATTTCCATAAATATCTGTGTTGCATTTACCCAAATAAGTTTTTCCTTCTCCAATATTTAATACACCGGGCTCAGCAATAAACAGCTCAATTACCGAAAGTTCAGGGTTTTCGGTATCCAAAGTACCATAAACATGCGAAAGTCCGGTAATATCATCAAGTCCAACATGAATAATTTCAGGGCAATTCATCATTGTGTTTGGTCCCACATCTGTATCCCCTGCATCGTTGGCATTAGGTCCGAAGGGAAAAATATCTATTCCCCAACCAACACCATTATTAAACATTGAATTTGCTGATATGGTATTATTCAAACTCATTTCATCAATAACAATTATTGCAGCGCTATCGTTAAAAGCAATTGTGTTACCTTCAGTCTCTTGGCCAATTATATTACCATTTGCACCGGTAGCTAAAACAATTCCCACAGTATTTGGAATTGGGTTTTCTCCGGAAACATCACAACCTATTAAATTGTTTATCAGCAAACAAGAATCAGAATGTTCGTAAATTATTACTCCATAACCCAAATTTCCTGAAATAAGATTTCCGTCTAAAATATTTCCCGAAGGAAAAGAAGTTATCCCGACACCATTTCCGTTTGCAAGAGCAAAAGTTCCTGAAATATCAGTTCCAATATAATTATTTTCCAAAACATTGTAATCTGTTAGATTATCAGCAATCTCTACACCGGCATATCTGTTTCCTGAAATAATATTTCTTTCTTCAACTCCTTCGCCACCAATTGTATTCCATCTTGCTCCTCCTCCAAGAAGCAAACCAACATCGTTAGGAATTGAATCGTTTCCCATGGCATTTGTACCTATTAAGTTTCCCTTAACCTGATTGTAAAAAGTGCCATTGGTAACTAAAAATATTCCATAAGAAATATTTCCCGACAGCAAATTAAAAAAAATGTAGTTATTATTTGATGAAGCGTCAACGCAAATTCCGGTAGCATTAGGCAAGGCAATAGTTCCCGAAACATCTGTACCAATGTAATTTCCAATTAGATAATTTTCTGAAGTCTGCCCATAATATATCATTCCATAAACCCTGTTTCCGGAAATAATGTTTCTTTCATTTACAGAATAACCACCTATTCTATTGTATTTGGCAACAGTGTTAAGTTCAATTCCATTAGCTTGAAAGACAGTATCTCCACTCATCAAGATTCCTGAACCTGTGGCATCGGGGCCAATAAAATTTCCAATAACAATGTTACTGTCGGCCGATTCAATATAAACACCTATTTCTATATTTCCCGATATTACATTTCTTTCGGATGCATTTGTTCCGCCTATTATATTTCTATGAGCATTAGTTTTTATTAGAACTCCTGTATGATTCGCCAAAATATTTGTACCGGAAATACCTACGCCTATATAATTATTTATTATAATGTTATTTTCGGCTCCTGACCCATTAATAAGAATACCCGTTTCGTGATTTCCTGAAATAATATTTTTACCTGAACCGGTTGAAGAACCAATAAAATTTCCTCCCGAATTGGCAATAATAATCCCAAAAGAATTTGACAATTTTATGTTTCCGAAGAAATTTGTCCCGATGTAATTTCCAAATATTTCATTGGCTGTTGAAGCTGAGGCATTTATAAGAATTCCGCTGTCATAATTACCTGAAATTACATTTTTATCATCGGGGTTTGTACCGCCAATGGTATTATAAGAAGAATTATCAATTAAAACTCCCATACCATTAGGTAGAGAATCAACGCCAGATCTGCAACAACCAATTTTGTTGGAAAAAATTCTATTATTATTACTATTCTGAACAGCTACTCCTGCAGTAATATTACCTGAAATAATACTAGAATACACATCATTATTTGAAGCGCCATCGGAAATAGTAACACCAAACTCATTTGAGGCTTTTGATTCTGCAATATAGTCGGTTCCAATTAAGCAATTTGAGATACTGTTATTTGTTGCAGCACTACCATAAATTTGAATTCCGTAAGTAAAATTCTGAACAATAATACCTTTTATTAGATTTGAAGGAGATGCTAATAATAAACCTTGTAAAATTGTATTTGAACCATTAAGAACAATTTCCGGGCCTAATCCATTAGTATTTCCCTGATTATCGGTTTGTGTATCTCCATCTAGATTTGTAAATCCGGTTGTAAAATAAGGCAATGGAGAACTTGGTGAAATAACCCAAACGCCATTTACAGCATCATAACCCAAATCTGTATTTGGAATATTAAAAACAATATTATCGGGGCCGAAAGCATTTGCATCGGTAATTGCTTGTCGCAACGAGCCTGCACCAGAATCGTTTGTGTTTGTAACAACAAAAGTACCTCCAAAAGAGACAAATTCTATAGAAATGAGAATCATTATTAGTAATTTCATAGTTGCTTTGGTTTTATTGCTAAAGTAAGCAAAAAAGTTTTAAAAATAAAATTATTTGCATAATGGCATAAAAATTGTAAATTTGTATTAGGAAAAAATCTACAGATATTTTGAATCTTTTTTTTTATCCGTGCGTAAGAACAAATTATTTATTAACAAAAATCGATAGACTATGAAATTAGTAAAATCAATTATGACTCTGCCTGCTCTGCTTTTGTTTGCGGGTATTTTGTTTTTCTCGGGATGTGAAGATCCTGATGAACCAACGCCAACAAACGAACTTATGGAAGGTGTTTGGGAAGTTTCTGCCCTTTATGATGCAGCTGACGTTGAAAAGAAAGACTCTGTTGCAGCATTTTTCCCTCAATGGATTCACATGGACGATGTAAATTCAGTAAACTCTACAATGGGACCGTTATTTATGTGGATTGTTTACGGTAATAGTCGTTTTATTGCTGTAACAAGCAAAATTGACGAAGTTTTTAAATATGCCGACCTACAATTGACAGAAGGAGAATGGTTTATTGACAAAAACAAAGTGGTTGACAATTTCACTGTTGAGATTAAGATGAAATTTCCAACCATGGAAACTTTGACAGAAATTTTTGATATTTTCAATCTTAATTTACCAGAGGTTGTTGAAGATGCAATGGATATTATTATCTACCACAGATTTAAGTATGTAGGTGTTGAAATTAACGACGACAGTCCTGACAAAATGGTTTGGAATTTTACTGATGCTGTTGAACCAAGATACAACACAAAAGACCAATTCGGAGATCCTGTTTTATATCAAGGATTAGATATTAATACTTTCTCAAGATGTTCAATTGTTCTTGAAAGAAAAGCTAAGAGTTTGACTGATATGATAACCGATTATACAGCAGGTTCTTAAGAAATTCTATTCTAAAATATTAAAGCCTCCAAAGTTGGGGGCTTTTTTTGTTTCAACAATTGAATAGTATTAGTAGAGCCTGTACAAAACATTATTTACAACTTATAGTATTACGGTTTTATTGTTTATTTTTGCAGACATGCGAAAAACCCTGTCAATAAGACTTGATAATGTAGATTTGTTTAAGAAAAAACTAATCTCATTTTCAAATATTTTAGATAGAGCTTTGGTTTTAGACTCCTTTGATTACAAAATAAATCATAATATTTTTCATAAGTACGAGTTTTTGGCCGGTTTGGGAGTTATTAAGGATTTTAAGTCCTGCACAACAAATATTTTTCATGAATTAAGAGAATTTCATTCCAATTACAAAGATTGGCTTTTTGGTAATTTTAACTACGATTTAAAAAACAAAATTGAAAAACTTGAGTCAACACATCCCGATTTTATTAATTTTCCTGAAATTAGCTTTTTTGTTCCTGAATGGGTTTTAGTAATAAATTCAAACATTCTAAGCATTATTTACCCCAAACAATATACTGAAAACAAAGCAATTAGTTTAATTGAGGAAATTCAAAAAACCACAATTGAAAAATTTAAACCAAAACTTATTGATTTTAAGCCTCGTTTTTCTAAAAGAGACTATTTATCTGCTGTGGGTAAAATAAAAAACCATATTCAGGCCGGAGACATTTACGAAATGAACTTCTGTCAGGAATTCTATTCTAATAAAAGTAAAATTGACCCATATTCAACATTTAATAAGCTAAGCGATATTTCTCCCGCACCATTTTCTGCTTTCTACAAACTGAAAGATAAATTTTTAATTTCAGCCAGTCCTGAACGATTTCTTCAAAAAACAGGTAATAATATTGTTAGTCAGCCCATTAAAGGAACTTGCAAAAGAGGTAAAAATGAAAAAGAAGACAGAGAATTAGCTGCATTACTAAAAAACGACATAAAAGAAAAGTCGGAAAATGTAATGATTGTTGATTTAGTAAGAAACGATTTATCGAAAACAGCTAAAAAAGGTAGCGTTAGAGTTAGTGAGCTTTTTGGCATTTACAAATTTCCTCAGGTTTTTCAAATGATTTCAACAGTTGAATCGGAATTAAGAAAAGACCTACACTTTACCGACTTAATAAAAGGTTGTTTTCCAATGGGTAGCATGACAGGAGCCCCAAAAATTAGAGCAATGGAAATAATTGAGCAATACGAAAGAACAAAAAGGGGTCTTTATTCCGGTTCGGTTGGATATATAAGTCCTGAAGGAGATTTCGATTTTAATGTAGTAATTAGAAGTTTGCAATACAACCAAGCAAATAGTTATTTATCTTACATTGTTGGTGGTGCAATAACAAATAAATCAATAGCTGAAAATGAATATAATGAATGTATTCTAAAAGCCGAAGCATTAAAAGGACTTTTTATTTAAGTTCTCCTTAAGAAATTTTCATAAAGCAATTATCACAATCAAAATTCAAATAATACCTTCTGTTGCCATGTTTCAGAATTAAGGGTTCTTTATATTCTTTATTTCCTTTTGTCTGATATTTTTCACAAATGCCCAATTCATATTTAATGCAATATTTTGTTGTCATCAAAAACTTTTTATTGGTATTATCACTACTTACCTCTAAAGCATTTTCAATAAATTTTGCACCCGCTTTTTTGTAAAATTTCTTTGAAAGAGAATTGGAAACATTATAAGAATAATCTAGATTCTCATTTGCCTTAGGAATCCCTTTATTTACTAATTTATTGTTTATTAAATAATTATCTAATCTTTTCTTTTCAAGAATTTCAAGAACATTTCTTCTAAGCGAGTTAATAACAGAAATAGGTAAAAAATATTGAAAGTTGTTTTCAATTTCAACTTTTATTATTTCAAATCTAGTATCCCCTGCCCTATTCAACTGCTTATTAATTATTTCCAAAGCTTTCTCAGTTTTTTCTGCTTTTGTTTTTTCAATTTCCAAAAAATAAACTGCATTTATTCCATCTTCGTCAATTCCTTCCAGAATAAAACCATTGTTTACTGATTTAAGCGACAATTTTACAGAGATAGTCCTCTTATCTTTATTATTTTCTAGTATTTTATTAAATTTAATATCTAAATTTCTATAAAGCAAACAGCCTTTTTTTATTGAGGTATTAATATTTGGTACAATAAAATTTTGGTCAGCCAAATTTACCAAAAAGCCTTTTAATTCATTGTTTTCCAGATAACACAAACCGTCACCATTATTGATTATTTCCTTTGTTTCAAGGAAAATTTTTTCGTTAATCACATCTTTAACAACACCCACAAATTTTCCAATAGATTTTGGAGTTTCCGGTGAAGATAATTCATTTTGCCTACCTTTTAGAAAATAAGAAGTTAGTTTTCTATTAAAAGTTTTATCTAAATCAGGATTAAAAGAATAGCAAGAAGAACCTGATGAAGATTTTTTGTAT
>JAFGXD010000186.1 GCA_016936815.1 Bacteroidales bacterium | reverse complement strand
GAAGAAGATGTTTTTATCTTCTTCGGTGAAGGAGTCTAGGAATTTGAAGGGGGAGTTCATATGTTTTGTTTATAATTGCTACTAATGCATGAAAATCACAAACTGCTTTTGTATTTTTTCTTGAATTACTTAATAGCATCCACCAATTCTTTATACTCCTGCACCAAATTGCTGTAGTTACTAAGTGTTCGCAAGTCACATTTTTCTGTTACTTCGGTACCGGCATACATAATATGGTCGCTACGGAATTTTGTGTAAAGGAAAATATCTTTTTTAATATCAAACTTATCTTTATTATCAAGAATTTCGGAGTTTGTATCTATAATTAATGGAGAAAGATTTAGGTATTCATCAATAGATTTTATTGATTTCATTAATAACACAGAGCGACTTTCGGTAAACTTACTTTCATCTATTTCCTGAGCTTTAAAATCTGAATCTGAACTATTTAGCAAATCAATTACATGATGAAAAACAGCCTCCTGATTTTTAGGTTTCATAACCTTTATTTCTCTAACGGAGATAAGTTTATATTTTGTAATAAAGGAAATTCTTTGAAGAATAAAGGTTAGTTTTTCTTCGTATTCCACACATCTCTTTTCAATATCTTCCTGGGTTAGGTTTATTTGGTAGTGTCCGATTTCATTACGTTCAGGCACCCAGAAATCAAGTGCAGCGTAAAACTGTTTATCAAAGCAGTCTTTCATTTCGGGCATAAACCATTCAACATTTTGTTCTTCATACATTTTTCCAATTGCACGAATCATCCAGGAAAAATTTCCCATACTTAAAACAGAGAATCTTGGTTCGAAGTCTTTTGAGAAAGATTCAGGAATCTGAATATTACCTTTTACTTTATCTCTCCAAACTTGTGAAACCATTGTAAAACTAATGAATTGCATAGTTCTTTCAATGGTTTTAAAAATCTGATCAAGTCTAAGTCTGTCTAGTTGTCTCATTGAGCCAGAAAACAATCTTCGAAGTTCTACACCAATAGGCCAAGGAAAATTTTTTATTACCAAATCTCCCAAAATTCTGTAATCAACTTCGTCATCTTCATCATCCTCTTCATCCACAATAAGATATTTATTTAGGGCAGGGCGATGTTTCGCCATTTCTGCAAAGGTTTTGCGAATAAGGTCTTCATTTAGTTGAGCCATAATTAACTAGTTTTGAATTAACTTTGGCACAAAGTACGAAGATTATTTGAAAAAAAAAACCTCTCGCCGGGAGAGGTTTAAATTAATAAGTGGTAAAAATATCTTTAGAAAAAATCAAATCTTCATTAAATCTTCTTCCTTTTTGGCAACTACAATATCAACTTTCTTAATATAGTCGTCTGTAATTTTTTGAACTTCTGCTTCTGCGTCTTTTGCAATATCTTCAGAAAGGCCGTCTTTTTTCAGTTGTTTAATTTCGTCGTTTGTATCGCGTCGGGTATTTCTAATAGCTACTTTTGCAGATTCGCCTTCGGATTTAATTTTCTTTACCATGTCTTTTCTGCGTTCCTCGGTAAGGGCAGGAACTACAAGACGAATAACTTCTCCGTTGTTAACCGGTGTCATTCCAATATTTGCAGCCATAATAGCCTTTTCAATAGGGTCTATCATATTTTTATCCCAAGGCTGAATAATTAGCGTTTTTGGGTCGGGAGTATGCAAAGTTGAGGCCTGAGCAAGTGGTGTATTTACTCCATAGAAATCTATGTAAATTCCGTCCAACATGTTGGGACTTGCTTTCCCTGCGCGTATTTTCGACAATTCAACTTCCAGAAATCTTATTGTTCCGGTCATTTTTTCTTTGCAATCGTCGAGGTACATTTGAACTTCTTCGTTCATGATGATTTGTTTTAAAATTTTGGATAAAGATATTTAATTCCTAACTAAAGTTCCAATTTTTTTCCCTAAAATTATTTTTTTCAAATTTCCAATACTGTTCATATCGAAAACCAAAATGGGCAAATTATTTTCTTTACACAAAGTAAAAGCTGTAAGATCCATAACATTAAGACCTTTATTATAAACTTCATCAAAAGTAATTTCATCGAATTTTATTGCTTTGGGGTCTTTCTCCGGGTCGGCTGTATAAACACCGTCAACTCTAGTTCCTTTAAGCAGAACATCTGCTTCGGTTTCCACTGCTCTTAGCGCCGAAGCTGTGTCGGTAGTAAAGAATGGATTTCCTGTTCCGCCGGCAATTATTACCACGTAATCTTCTTTCATATATTCCATTGCTTTTTGTTTGGAATAATATTCGCCAACCGGTTCCATTCTTATGGCTGTAAGAACTTTTGCTTTTACACCATTACATTCCAAAACCGACTGTAAAGCAATGCTGTTAATAACAGTTGCCAACATTCCCATTGAATCTCCTTTAACACGGTCGAAACCTTTATCTACTCCTGATAGGCCGCGAAAAATATTTCCTCCACCAATTACAACAGCAACTGAAACTCCAAGTTCGTTAATTTCCTTAATCTGATTGGCATATTCGGTTAATCGTTGAGTATCTATGCCATATTTCTGATTTCCCATAAGGGCTTCACCCGATAGTTTCAGAAGAATTTTTTTATATTTTATCATTTCTAAAAAGTTTTATTCTGCAAAAATAAAAAAACCCCGAAGATATTTCTTCAGGGTTTAAATAAGTTTTAGCAAAAATTACTGCTTAATTGAGTAATATTTGAATCCTGTAACTGATAGTCCCTTTTCAACAGAATCGAGGTATTGTTTAACAGAAATTTTGCCGTCTTTAATAAAATCCTGATTGTGCAAAGTACTTTCCTTATAGAATTTATTTAATTTTCCTTGAGCAATTTTATCAAGAAGTTCTTCTGGTTTGCCTTCCTGACGAGCTTGTTCTCTTCCAATTTCGAGTTCTTTTTCAATAACTTTAGCAGGAACATCTTCTTTGTCAATTGAAACAGGAGCCATAGCAGCAGTTTGCATAGCAACATCTTTACCTACTTGTAAATCAACAACTTTATTAAATCCTACTAAGGTAGCAATTTGATTACCCGGATGAATATAAGCAGTAACTTGTTCAGCATTAATAAATTCGTAGTTCGATAAGTCTATTTTTTCACCAATAGAACCTGTTTGATCGTTTACGTTGTCGGCAACAGTTCTGCCATTAAACTCTAAAGTTTTTAGAGCTTCAAGGTCGGCAGGTAGATTTTCAACGGCAACATCAAGAACTGCTTTTGCAAATTGAACGAAACTTTCATTTTTTGCAACAAAATCTGTTTCACAATTTAAAACAATTAGAGCACCTTTTTTTCCGTCGGCAGATACTTTAGCAAGAACAACTCCTTCGGAAGCTTCGCGATCGGCTCTTTTGTTGGCAAGAGCTTGTCCTTTTTTACGGATAATATCAACAGCAATTTCAAAATCGCCATTTGCTTCAACCAATGCTTTTTTGCAATCCATCATTCCGGCACCGGTCATTTGTCTAAGTTTGCTGACATCAGCAGCTTTTATTTCACTCATGTTAAATATCTTTATTATTATTATTCTTCAATTGATTCATCAAGTTTTTTTGCAGGAGCCTTTTTTGCGGGAGCTTTTTTTGCGGGAGCTTTTTTAATAGGTACTTCATCCTCATCAATTTCTATAACCGGAGATTCCTTTTTCACAACCTTTTTCTCCTTAACAGAAGCTTCTTTGTCTTTTTCATTTTTTCTTTCGCTCAGGCCTTCTTTAATGGCGTCGCAAATTGTATCAAGAATAATGGAAATAGATTTTGAAGCATCGTCGTTAGCAGGTATTACGAAATCTATGGGCTTTGGATCTGAATTAGTATCAACAATACCAAAAATTGGAATATTAAGACGATTGGCCTCACGTACTGCAATATGTTCTTTTGATACATCAATAACAAAAAGTGCGGCAGGCAGACGAGTAAGATCGGCAATACTTCCTAGGTTTTTCTCAAGTTTAGCACGCTGACGTTCAACCTGAAGTTTTTCTCTTTTAGCAAGGTTTTCGAAAGTACCATCGGTAAGCATTTTGTCTATGGTAGACATTTTTTTAACAGCTTTTCTAATAGTTGGGAAGTTTGTTAACATTCCACCAGGCCATCTTTCAGTTACATAAGGCATATTTACTTCTGTCACCTTCTCGGAAACAATAGTTTTAGCCTGTTTTTTGGTAGCTACAAATAAAATTTTTCTACCTGACTTTGCAATTTGTTTTACTGCATTTGCGGCTTCATCAAGTTTTACAACTGTTTTGTGTAAATCAATAATATGGATTCCGTTACGTTCCATAAAAATGTATGGAGCCATTGCAGGATTCCACTTTCTTTTAAGGTGACCAAAATGTACACCTGCATCTAATAATTCGTCGAAATTTCTTCTTGGCATTTTTTAATTTTTTAATTGTTTACATTCTTTTTAAAAACAATTGCCGAGTAGTTCCTAAAGGGAAATCTCAGCAATTTAGATACTAAACCATATACTGTGAGTCTATCGTTTACTGAACTGGAATCTCTTACGGGCTTTTGGTCTTCCCGGTTTCTTTCTTTCAACCTCACGTGGATCTCTTGTCATGAAACCTTCTGCTTTCAAGACAGATTTGTCTTCAGGATTAATTTTTACAAGAGCTCTTGAAATTGCCAAACGAAGTGCTTCAGCTTGTCCTCTCATTCCTCCACCAAAAAGGTTAACTTTTACGTCATATTTTTCTCTTACAGAAAGTGCATTAAGTGGTTGTTCTACAATATAATGCAAAGTGCCTTTTGGAAAATATTCAGAAAAATCTTTGTTGTTAACGGTAATATTTCCTTTTCCCTCGCTAACATAAATACGTGCAACTGCAGTTTTTCTTCTACCTAGTGCGTTAATAACTTCCATATTTGTATTTTATACAGTTAAATCTTAATTTCTTTTGGTTGTTGACCGGCATGTGGATGTTCAGTTCCTTCGTAAACGTAAAGGTTCCTGAATAATTCACGTCCCAATCTGTTTTTTGGTAACATACCTCTAACGGCCTTTTCAACTATTGCAGTTGGCTTTTTCTTCATTAGAGCCTCAGCAGTTACTATTTTTTGTCCGCCCGGATAGCCAGAATGACTAATATATTCCTTGTCTGCCATTTTGTTTCCGGTGAAACGTATTTTTTCTGCGTTAATTACAATTACATTATCACCACAATCTACGTGAGGTGTAAAATTAGTTTTGCGTTTTCCTCTAAGAAGCATGGCTACCTCAGTACTTAAACGACCCAACACCTGATTTCCTGCATCAACTATAACCCATTCTTTGGTAACGGTTTCCTTGTTGGCCGATATGGTTCTGTAACTTAATGTATTCACTTTTTTCTTATTAAAATATTAATATATAGTTTTCCCCTAAAAATTGGGACTGCAAAAATACAAATCTTTTTCTTAAAAAAACAAGGTTATTAACAATTAATTTTTAAAAAAAAACCTCCACATGGAGGTTTTTTATTAAGGTTAGTAAAATATTAGTGTTTTCCGCACTTTCCGGCACATTCTTTTTTGTTTGTATCGCTGCATTTAGAACTGCCTGATGTTTTGCAGCAAGATTTTCCTTCTGTTGTTTTTGTGTCCGAGCAGCATTTGGTTTGTGCTTCGGTAGAACATTTTGTTTTACACTCACTTGAACATTTACTTGCACATTCTTTTTTGCTCTTTTTGTCCTTTTTCTTTGTTTTTCCGTCGTCTTTAATCTTTTCAACTAATACTTTGTTATCGTCCGAATTGGCAGCTATTGATGGAACAACAAAACTACCAACAAATATTGCAAGGACTAAAATCAAAAATAAATTTTTCATAACAATTAGATTTTTAAATTAATAATGAAACAAAAATAAAGAGTGTTTTGTCTTTTTCTTGTTAAATATGTGTTAAAAAGTATATTCGGAAATGATAAAAGTTTGTTAAATAGTCTTTTTAAGGAAAAAAAAGAGTTCTTGTGGGGGTACTATTAGCTTAACCAAAATAACCAATTATGCTTTGGTTACCTTTAACTTTTTGACCGACCTTTACTTCAATTTCAGCATTTAGGGGTAAAAATAAATCTACTCTGGATCCAAATTTAATAAAACCTAATTGTTTATTTTGCAATGATTGATTACCTTCTTCAGCATAAGTTACTATTCTTCTTGCTACTGCACCGGCTATTTGTCGTAAAACAATCTGTTCCCCGTTTATTGTTTCAATCAATACTGAAGATCTTTCATTTTCAGTTGAAGATTTAGGATGCCAGGCTACAAGATATTTTCCCTTGTGATAAAAAAATTTATTAACTAGGCCATTAACGGGATACCAATTAACATGAACATTTAGTGGCGACATAAATATTGAAATCTGCCAACACTCCTTTTTTAAAAATTCATGTTCAGTTGTTTTTTCAATAACTACTACTTTTCCATCGGCCGGACTTATGATAATATTATTATCGGGGGTTATTGTTCTCTTTGGATTTCTGAAAAACCACAAAATAAGAATAAAAATTATTAAGGAAATTATAGACGTTATTATTGGGATAAACAACAAACCGGCAGGAAGATAAAACAAAGCCAAATTAGCTAAAAAAAGTAAAATAAGTGCAAACACAATAGTGCCAAATCCTTCTCTGTGAAGTTTCATCAGCCAATTAAGGTTAAATAAGTGAAAACAATTGGATAAGCTAGTAAAAAACTATCGAATCGGTCTAAAATACCTCCATGACCCGGCATTATTTTCCCCGAATCCTTAAGGCTTACAGACCTTTTCATTAAAGATTGTGTTAAGTCTCCATAAGTTCCAATAATTACAACAATAATACCTATACAAATCCATTGAATAAGGGCAATATCTTTAAAAAACACAGAAATAAAATAAACAACCAATCCTGTTGAAATTGCTCCCCCTATAAGACCTTCCCATGTCTTTTTTGGCGAAATCCTCTTAAACAAAGGGTATCTTCCTAATGCCGTACCAAAAACAAAAGCCATGGTATCGAATGTCCAAATAATAATAAACACACCAAGCAAAACTTGCGAAGAATATGTAATACTGTTATTAGGAGAAATGAGACTTAGATAGTTTACAATATCGTTAATAAAATCGAATGAATATTCATCGCTTAATTGATAAGAATCGTAAATATTATAGGATACATGAAAAACTAACGGATG
>JAFGXD010000185.1 GCA_016936815.1 Bacteroidales bacterium | reverse complement strand
TTTGTTTTGATGAAAATAAATACCATTAAAAATGTCCATTACAAGATAAGGTCTCTAAAAAACCATTATTTTTGTCCATTACTCCTCGTTTTCATTAGTAAAATAATTGAGGGTTTCCGGAAAGGCCATAACCATTTTATTGGTTTCCGACAAACTTCCCAAAAGACCTTTTCCCCAAACAACTTCTCTCCATTTCAATTTTCTGAATAATGGCAACTTATTAAGGAAAAATCCTTCAAAATAATGTGAAAAATAGAGACTTATCCATTTATCGCTAACAAACTCATAATAATTCATCATATTATATGAATACATGTCGAAAGCCCAAGTTTCGTTTCCCTCATGAATTTTAAGTAGTGGAAATGGCAATTCTCCCCAAATTTTTCCTGCTTCAAAAAAGTATTTAAAATATCCGAAAGGGTACATATTAACCCAGTGTAATACAGATAATTCTGCCTTTTGGTAAGAAAAATCTGCTGCCAAAATGTCAGACAAACCAAAGGTGTAATGCAAATTTACCACCGGGTAGCGGGTTCCAAGACTAACTCTCTCGAATTCTCCCATAAAAAACGTTTCGTTGTGGGCAAATCTTGTCGATAGCACAATTTCCGAGGTTCTAAGGTTTTCTTTTGTAACAATAGCCCCATTTCTAACAAAAGTAAAATTCTCATCCCCTACCGGAAACAATTTTCTGTGGGCTAAAGTAATTTTATTTGAAAATCCATGAAACCATTCGTGATCGTAAAACATTTTTGTTTCCTCAACCATGGAAAGTTTATCGTTTGGCGTTCTTCTGAGCATAGACGACATGATATTATCTTCCCTAAAAGCATTAACCGACTGCCCAAGTTGCTCCATATCGTTTTTATAAGCAATAGAAGCAGCTCTTCTGGGATCCTTTTTTACCATGTAGAGAACATTAGCCCCATACTTAAATTGTTCATCTTTAGTACCATAAGCCAAATAAAATTCGGGCATAATTTTAGTGCTGAATTTATTACTTGTTCTTCCACCAAATCTAAATCTATTGCCTTCAATAGGATTAAAAGAAAAAGTACTGAAATATGGCCCCAACTCAATGTTTCCTGTTACGAAATAGCCTGTTACAAAAGTACTTATTACTCCATACCATGCCCTGTATGCCGGCAAAGTTTTAATTGTATCAACCATTTGATAAATCTGAACCTCCTTTTCGCTTAAAGCTTCATGTCGCTCGGTATTCCAGAAGGCCTCATCTTTTTGATTTGCATCTTCGGAAACAACCACATTGTTTATGTCTTTAAAAACTTTTTCATCGGGAGCCACATTTAATACAATATTTTTTCTCATGGTTGTTCTTTTGCCAAAAAAGCCCATTGAGCTGTCCTGATTTTCGAAAAGATTGAAGTCGGCCAGAAAAGTTTCCTTTTTTACTACCCAAAGAGAATCAATTTTCTCGAATTCCTGCATTATTTCAACATTAGTAATAAAATTGAGATTAACTTTTTGATTAAGTTTCAACTCTATTTTTTTTACGGCAAAACTAGTATCTGATACCCAGAAATTCCCATCGAATAGCAAATCCTCTTTTACTCTGGGCAAAAAGGCAATTTGGTAGCACCACGAATTATCAATAAATGAACTATCGAGAAGAAAATACTTGTAATACAGTTTTCCGATAGAGGAAACAGGATTTACAAAGCCTTTGGAAAACAAGTCAATGTAATTATCGAAAATTGAAACATCCACATACATATCTGCCAAAAAACGTTGAATAGATTCGTTTTCGATGCCGGAAACCTTTGTAGCTCTAACAAATTCTTTTTCCGACTGTGGATTTTTTCTATAGTAAAAGTCTGAAATTGATTCAATAATAAAAACAGGTAAAAAGGTTTTTCCATTAACTGCCGATGTATCAATATAATCGAAAACAAATTTAAAAGGTTTTAGAACCCTGCGGTTCATAAATTTTTCATCAATATTATTAATATCGAACTGTATTTTAGTGTAATTCTCGTATTGAAAATAGTCGAGTTTTCTCAAATTATTCTCCTTACGATTTGCAATCATTTTATCGAGCAAGACAATTGCAGGATTATCTCGGTTTTTCAATCTCTTTTTGGATTTCCGTATAACAACCTCATCCAGCAATACATTAATGGGATCGAGCTTAACATTTAACTCCTGGTATCTACCTTTTGCAACATGAATAGTTGTTCCGGCATATCCCATATAGCTAAAAACCAATGAATCGCCCGGAGTATTTGTTTCTAATTTGTAAAACCCATTGAAATCGGAAATAGTACCAACAGTTTTGCCTTTAAATACAATATTTACATAAGGCAAAGCTTCACCGGTTTGAGAATCGGTAATTTTTCCGCGAATTCTTGTTGTTTGAGATTCGGAAATGAACCCAAACATCAGAAAAACAAATAGATAAAAATATTTAGCCCAAAGTACTTGCATTGGGGCAAATATAATTAAGAAAACGAAAGAAAAACTTTGTGAGAAGTTAATTTTTGTAATTAACCTTTATTCTTCAGAATCAGCCTTGGCTTGTGCTTTTGGGGTTGATTTTGGTTTAGTCTCAGTTTTAGGTTTAGTCTTAGTTGCTGTTTTAGGTTTAGCTTCAACTTCCACCAATTTTTCAATTTTTTCGGAAGCAGGTTTGTCGGCCTTTTTCACATCAGCTTTAAAAGCTTCTTCTTTTCTTTTACGTCTAACGCCATAAGACTTATTTACAATCTTTCCGCGTTTCGATTTTTTATCTCCTTTTCCCATGTCAGTCAATTTAATTATTATACTTTACAGGTTAAAACTCAAAGGTAATAAAAAAAATGAAAAAGATTCAGGAGAATACAAATTCTCTAACTTTATTAACAAAAATTTCGGGTTGCTCGGCATGAAGCCAATGTCCGGCATCTTCAATTTCTTCAATTTCGGCAAAAGGAAAGAGTTTTCTAATAAAAACGTAATCGTCGGAAGTTAAATAACTGCTTAAGCTTCCTTTGAGAAATAATACAGGGAAGCCGCTTGTATTAAGAAAATTGGCAAGCTCTGTACCGGATGCTCCTTTCAGGATATTTTCAAGCTCATTATTAATAACGTCCAGATTAATAGCCCAATAGAAGCCTGATTCTTTATCTCTTTTCAAGTTTTTTAATAAGAAATTTACCAGTCTTTCGTCGTAAAGTTTTTTCTGTAATAAATCTGATATTTGTTTTCTCTCATTAAAATCCGGTAGATTTACCGATAAAAGTTGCTGCAAAATAAATCTATGATGCTTAAAAATTAGCTTGTAATTTCTCGATTCGGAATAAGGTCGGGGTGAAATATCGGCTACCACAAGATGAGAAATTTTTTCAGGATAATTAAGGGCAAAATCAATTGCAATTCTTCCTCCCATTGAATGACCTAAAACTATTGCCTTTTCTATATTATTCTGGGCAAAAAAATCAACAACATCATTTCTAAGTTCGGTATAATTCATTAAGTCAGATTTGGGAGATTGCCCATGATTCCTTAAATCGGGAATAAAAACTTCGAAATTATCTTTTAGAGAATTTGCTATTCCAACCCAGTTATCCGAGGAGCCATATAGGCCATGTAAAATAACAAAAGCCGGACCGGAGCCGTATTTTCTAAAAAACAAATTCATTATTTTAACTGTTTCAAATACAACTGAATAGTATTTTCCAAACCAAAATAAAGAGCATCTGAAATAAGAGCATGGCCAATGGAAACTTCTGCCAATCCCGGAATATTATCATTAAAATACTTCAAGTTTTCGAGACTTAAATCGTGACCGGCATTCAATTCCAGACCTAAATCAATTGCCACCTTGGCAGCCTCAACAAATGGTTTTATTGCAAGTTCACGGTTTTTGGAATAATTAGCGGCATAGGGCTCGGTATATAATTCCACCCTGTTTGTTCCGCATTTTGCAGCATATTCGAATAAAATCGGTTTAGTTTCAATAAAAATTGAAGTACGAATTCCGGAATTGTGTAATTCAGCAATTATTTCCTTAAGGAAATCTTGATTCTTAACCGTATCCCATCCGGCATTTGAAGTAAGAGCATCGGGTGGATCGGGAACTAAAGTAACCTGAGTTGGTTTTACAATCTTCACCAAATCCATAAAAGTTTTTGAAGGGTAGCCCTCAATATTAAATTCGGTTTTTACCAACGGGGCAATCTCGAAAACATCGGAATACCTTATGTGACGCTCATCAGGACGAGGATGAACGGTTATTCCCTGAGCTCCGAAACGTTCGCAATCAACCGCTGCCTGAGCAACATTTGGAATATTTCCACCTCTGGCGTTTCGTATTGTAGCAATTTTGTTTATATTTACGCTTAATCTTGTCATAGATTTATGTTTTATTGTTTACAAAGATAGAAAATTTTATGTTGGCGAGCCACTTAATTTCAGATGTTATTCCGGCAATAAAAACCAGTGATTCCGGAAAAGATGCTCTTCACTGGATGGAAATTTTTCGAGTTTCTCATTTGCCGGTGGTAAATGACAAGAATCTTTTAGGAGTAATTTCCGATAACGATATTTACGACTTAAACAATCCCGAAGAACCAATCGGTAATCATAATCTTAACCTTTTTAATCCTTATGTATTCGATTATCAACATGTTTATGAAGTAATTGAAATGGTTTCCAGATTAAAACTAACAGTAGTACCGGTAATTGACAGAAGGCAGGACTTCTTAGGAGTAATTACACTTCACGATTTAATGCAAAGTTTTGCTAAAATAACTGCAATTGATAACAGAGGAGCACTTATTGTTTTGGAAATGAACATAAACGATTATTCACTTTCCGAAATCTCTCAAATTGTTGAATCGAACGGCGCAAAGATTGTATCTCTCTATGTATCAACACCTCAAGATACAATGAAACTTGAAGTAACTCTAAAAATAAATCAGACTGAAGCCGTTTCAATTCTTAAAACATTCGAAAGATATAACTACACCATTAAAGCTTCCTTTATGGATACGAACGAAATGGAAGATTTTTACAAAGACAGATACGACTCCTTAATGAATTTCTTAAACATCTGATTTTCATGTCCAATTTTCATTGGTTTTTAATTTTGTTTTCAATTGTTTTACTGAAATCATCAACGATTTTTGCACAGGATTCAGATAGCATTCTAATTGAAAGTATTGAAATTGAAGGAAATAAGAAAACCAAAGCCATTGTAATTCTTAGAGAAATTCCTTTCCAACAAGGTGAATACACTGATAAGCAGAATTTGGAAATAATAAAAGAAGAAATTCATAACAACTTAAAAAACACAGGTTTATTTAATTACGTGGTTGTAAATTTTATTGAAAAAACAAATAATCTTTCGGTAAAAATAATTTTGGAAGAAAGGTGGTATTTCTGGCCCTACCCCATTTTGGAACATTCAGACAGAAATATTAATGCATGGCTAAGCGACTCTCCATTAGAAATGATAAATTATGGCGTGTTTTTCACCCAATATAATTTCCGGGGAAGAGACGAAATTTTAAGATTTAAAGTAAGACTTGGTTACAAAGAACAATTTGCCGCTGAATATTCATCTCCTGCAATTGATAAAAATCGAGATTTGGGAATCACAATAAAGGCCGCTTATTTTAGACAGCATAAAACCCCCGTGCTAACAATTGACAATAAATTAGTCTATTTAGAAAATAAGGATGCATTTATTAAAACCTATTCAGATTTTGAAGCGGGAATTGTTTACCGTCCCGGATTATATCTAAAAAACTATTTCACAATAGGTTATAATTCCATGAAAATAAGTGAAGAAATTTTACAACTAAATCCCTTATATTCAGTAGACAGCAATGCTTCGACTAATTTCTTTAAATTCAGATATACATTTACTTGGGACAAAAGAGACTATATTTATTTTCCAACAAAAGGTTACCAATTTAGGCTTAGAGCCGAGAATAAATTCTTTACAACTAATTCAAGCAACAAATATTTACTGGAAACAATAACTGAAATAAAATTATTCAGTACTATAAGCAACAAATTCTTTGCAGCCAATGGAATAAGTGTAAAAAAATCATTAGACAAATCTCAACCCTATTTTTTAAAAGAAGGTTTTGGTTTCGAATACAACCTAAGAGGATACGAGTATTATGTAATTGACGGAAATAACTTCGTTCTAAACTCCAATTCACTATATTTCAATATTTTACCTATGAAAATTAGAGAATTCAGCATTATCCCTTTCGAAAAATTCAAAAAAATTCATTACTCTTTATATACAAATATTTTCTTTGATGCGGGAATGGTTTTCGACAAATATGCCCTTGATAAAACAATGCTTAATGAATTTTTATTTAGCTTTGGAGCAGGATTTAACCTTGTAACTTATTACGACAGGGTTTTTAGAATCGATTTTTCGGTAAATAAAAAAATGGAGCCCGGTTTATTCATTCATTTTGCTTCTCCAATTTAGAACAAAAGAAAACTAGAAAAAATGAAAATAGCAATTTATGGTCGTCCCTTCGAAAAAAGGCATTTTGAGCCTTTGCAGAAATTATTTAGCACTTTACTAAAGAAGAATATTGAATTATCTGTATTCAAATCGTTTAAAGAATATCTTCATACAGATTTAAAATTTGATTTAGAGGCAGATAGTGTTTTTAGTCGTTACGATGAATTGGATGAAAAAACAGATGTAATGATTTCTATAGGTGGCGACGGGACATTTCTTGAGGCAGTTTCAATTATTAGGAACAGAAACATTCCCATTATTGGAATAAACATAGGAAGACTTGGCTTTCTTGCATCGGTTCAGCATAATGAAATTGACGAAGCATTAGACAGCATTCTTAAAAAAACATACACACTGGAACCAAGATCATTATTGGAATTGCAGACAAAAAACCAATTATTTGGAGATTTAAATTTTGCCCTAAACGAAATCACGGTTCACAAAAGGGACTCTTCGAGTATGATGACAATAAACGCCTACATGAATGATGAACTAATAAATTCTTACTGGGCAGACGGATTAATAATAAGCACTCCAACAGGTTCCACAGCATATTCTCTTAGTGCAGGAGGCCCTATTGTAATGCCAATGTCGAATAATTTTGTTATTACGCCTCTGGCACCACACTCCCTTGCAGTTAGACCAATAGTAATGGCCAATTCGAACATTATTAAACTAAAAATTGAAGGCAGAAGTCTAAATTATATGGCATCACTTGATTACAGATCGGAAATTTTCGATTCTTCAACCGAATTAATAATTAAGAAAGCCGATTTTTTTGTGCAATTAATTAGACTCCCCGGACAAAGTTTCTTTTCAACAATAAGGAATAAGTTATTATGGGGTATTGACAAGAGGAATTAGAAGTTTTGGTTCTGCAAACTACAACTGTCCGTTCTGCAATCTAACCACAATTTCTTCAATCATTGCATCTTCGCCTTCGGGATCGTAGCCTGTTTTTAAGTTGGAGCCAAAAAGTTTTGCAACCGACTGCCACATAAAAGCAGTAAGTGATCCTCTAAGCTCTTTAATCAAATCGTAAGTAGAGCTACCTGTCTCTCTATCAATTAATTTAATAAGAATTCTGCCCTGCTTCATAGAAAGATTTTTCAATTCTTCCTCAAACTCTGCCTTTAGTGCTTTATCTGCTTTATCGATGTATTTTTCCTTTTCTTTAGGATCTTCAATAGTTTCCAGATGTTTGTGAATTTGACTTAGTTTAATGGAAGCTAGTCGAGCGTACGGATAAACCTTTTTCACATTCTTAACAAGAGCATAATACTGTTTTTCTTCTCTGGCATTCTTAAATTTTTTGGGAGGAAAAATTACAACAGTACGCAAATTTATGTGAGGTACCGTATCACCATCAATAACTCTGGCCTCAACCAAATATCCGTCGCCTCTATGCACCTGTGAATATGTTGTACTTGAACAAGTAAGAAGTAATGCAGTTACAAATAAAAATATTTTAAAAAAATAATTCATAAATTCTAACAATTCAATTTTTATGCCAAGAGTCAGTTTAATAAACGGATATAAAAACGCTAAATTATCTTAAAGGAATGAAAATAAAAAAAAACAGAAATATTTTTTATCAACATGCAACCTTTTTAATAATTGGTTAGTCTGCTTATTGAAGTTCATAACAATTTTTGCTGAAGAGCACCAGTTTACACTTATTAATGAACGAACAGTGCTATAGGCACTGATTCACATCCCTGTCGTTCAAGGAAAAGAGGCTTTCGGGCCTCTTTTTATTTAATTAACGTGTAATCTCACCAAATCGGCAGCATCTTGCAGGCTAATAGCCGAAAATACTTCAAGACCCGAATCGTCAATAAGTTTTTTTGCTTCCTCTGCATTTGTACCCTGAAGCCTAACAATTACCGGAACCGAAATAGTGCCAATTTTTTTGTAAGCCTCAACAACTCCTTCGGCCACTCTGTCGCATCTAACAATTCCTCCAAAAATATTAATTAGAATTGCTTTTACATTTGGGTCTTTCAGAATAATTCTAAAACCTGCCTCAACAGTTTGGGCATTTGCACCTCCTCCAACATCTAAAAAATTTGCAGGGTCGCCACCTGAAAGCTTAATAATATCCATAGTTGCCATTGCAAGACCTGCTCCATTTACCATACAACCAACATTTCCATCGAGTTTCACGAAATTAAGATTGTTTTTTCCGGCCTCAACTTCTGTAGGATCCTCTTCGGAAAAGTCGCGCATAGCAGAAAGTTCGGGATAGCGATAAAGGGCATTTTCGTCGAGACTAACCTTAGCATCGGCAGCCAGAATTTTATTATCGGAAGTTTTAAATACAGGATTTATCTCGAATAATGAAGCATCGCAAGATTCGTAAGCATTGTACAAACCAATAACAAATTTCACCATTTCCTTTAAAGCCTTGTCTGTAAGCCCTAAATTAAAAGCAATTTTTCTTGCCTGAAAAGCCTGAATACCAACAGCAGGATTTATTTCCTCCTTAAAAATTAAATGTGGAGTCTTGGCAGCAACTTCTTCAATATCCATACCACCTTCGGTTGAATACATTATAATATTTCTACCTGTTGCCCTGTTTAGCAAAATGCTCATATAAAACTCCTGAACCTCACTTTCGCCGGGATAAAAAATACTTTGCTCAATAAGAACCTTATTAACAGTTTTACCTGCAGGCCCAGTCTGATGAGTAACAAGATTCATCCCAAGAATCTGACCGGCAAATTCATTAACTTCTTCTACTGTTTTTGCAATTTTTACTCCTCCTCCCTTTCCTCTGCCCCCGGCATGAATTTGTGCTTTAACAGCCCATGCATTAGTTCCCGCAAGTTCTTGCACTTTTATTGCAGCATCTCTAGCTTGTCCGGTATTTTCAATAACAATTCCAAAAGGCACAGCAACGCCGTTTTTGCGAAGAATTTCCTTACCTTGATATTCGTGTATATTCATAGATTTAACTTTTTTTTTTGGATTACTAAAATATGGTTTTTTTTTAACAATTTTACCGTGAATTAAAAAAAATGAAAAATGTTTAGAAAAACACCTGTTGAGGAATTAAACCGATTAAGCATTGAGGAGTTTAAGGAAACTAAGAAAACTCAATTAATAATAATTCTCGATAACATTCGCTCGGCACATAATACAGGCTCGGTTTTTAGAACATCGGATGCATTTAAAATTGAAAAAATTTTTCTTTGCGGAATAACAGCCTGTCCTCCCAATAAAGAAATTCACAAAACGGCACTTGGAGCAACAGATTCGGTTGAATGGGAATACAGCAATGATGTTTTTGCCGTTACTAAAGAGCTTAAAAAACAAGGCTATATTATTGTTGCAGTTGAACAAACACAAAACAGCATCTCTCTTGTAGATTTTATTCCTGAAAGAGAAAAAAAATACGTATATATTTTTGGTAATGAAGTAAATGGAGTTCAGCAAGAACTTATTGATATTTGCGATTTAGTTCTTGAAATTCCACAATATGGAACAAAACACTCACTTAATGTTTCGGTTACGGCAGGAATTTGTATTTGGGATTTTTTTATAAAAGCAAAGATTTAGTTAAAAATTTATTGTAAAAAGAAATATACTTATTCTTTAATATTACGTAATAATAAATTATCTTTACAAACAAAACTATTATTAATGAACTACCTTGCTCATGTATATCTTTCCGGTGAGAATGACGAGATTAGGTTGGGTAATTTTATAAGCGATTCGGTTAAAGGTCGTCAGTATAACGAGTTTCCTGATCTTATTCGAAAGGGCATCATTCTTCATAGAAAAATTGATGAGTTTACTGATAATCATCCTGTTTACCGACAAAGTAGAGATAGATTTAAACCCGGATTTCATAAGTATGCTGGTGTTGTTACCGACATTTTCTATGATCACCTGCTTTTAAAAAACTGGGCTAAATATTCTAGCGTTTCATCACAAAGTTTCATTCGTCATGTTTATGTTTTGGCTTTTCTTAATTATCCAATTCTTCCGGTTAGAGTGCAAAAATTTCTTCCCTTTATGATTTTGCGAGATTGGCTTGGAACATACAGAACAATTGAGGGAATTGATTCAATTTTTGAAAGAATGGCTAAACGTACTACTTTGCCTGCTGAATCCGGATTTGCAATAAAAGTTATTAGAGAAAATTATGAAGAATTCGATAAGGAATTTAATATTTTTTTCGATGAAATAATTGATTTTGTAAAAGATTTAGGTTTTGATATTATTAGGTAGGTAACATTGCTCAAATAATTGACGAAATTTATGAGAATTATTTTTTTCATTTCTATTATTATTTTGTTTTTTTCCTGTAAAAAGGAAGAATCTGTTCCAATTCCCGAAATTGATTATTCTTATTTGCCTCTGGATACGGGTGTGTATTTTGTATATCAGATTGAAGAAATTGAAATCGATTCAGCTTTAAGTTATTATGATACTGTTAGATATCAATTGAAAACGGTTTTTGAATCTTATTATTCCGATGCTGAAGGTAATAATGCAATAAGAGTGGAACGATACAAACGTAATTCCAGCTTACAAAATTGGTCGGTTTCTGATGTTTGGTCTGCTAATTATAAAAATGGAACTGTACAATTTGTTGAAGAAAATATGCGTTTCGTTAAAATGGTATACCCTTCTTCCATTAATAAGACTTGGGATGGGAACGCTTATAATATTTATGACAAAGAAATGTACACAATTACTAGTATTGATGCTCCGGCAATTATTAATAGTTTAGCTTTCGATTCTGTACTTACTGTTACTCAATTATACGATACTACTCTTTTATACAAATATTTTAAGGTCGAAAAATATGCCAAAAACATTGGTCTGATTTATAAAATTGATATGAATGTTGAATCTCAAAATATTACATTTCCAAATGTTCCGGTAGAAAATCGAATTACCTCCGGTACAATTTTTACTCAAAAACTTATTGAATATGGCTACGAATAAAATTCTAATTATCTTTTTTCTTATTGCTTTTTCAACTTTTCAGGCTTTTAGCCAACAACCTACTGCTCCGGGAAAATATTGGGTTGAGTTTACCGACAAGAATTTTAACGACTTTTCTGTTGATAATCCTGATGAGTTTCTTTCGGCAAAGTCAATTCAAAGGAGGCTTTCAAGAGGAATTGCCTTCGACCAAAAGGATTTACCTGTTACACAATTGTATGTAGATAGCCTAAAATCTCTTGGTTTTGAGGTTTATAATACGTCTAAATGGCTTAATGGTGTTTCCGTTTCATGCGAAAATTCTGAATTACTTGACTTGTTAACTGGCCTTTCTTTTGTTAAGACTTTTGTTGCAAAAAAATCTATTAAGATTGAAACCCACGACGAAAAATCTCTTAGAGTTGTGGATGACTTCTTTTCAAAATCTAAAAATCTATATGATTATGGAATGGCAGAAGACCAGATTACAATGCTGAATGGTCAACATCTTCATAACCAAGGATATTTGGGACAAGGAATTGATATTGCAATAATTGATGCCGGCTTTTCAAATGTTGATACTATTTCGGCTTTCGATAGTATTTGGATAAATAATAGGGTTTTGGGTTCTTGGGATTTTGTTCTTAATCAGCCTATTGCATTTAATAAACACTCTCATGGAACTAATGTTTTTTCAATAATGGCAGCTAATTTGCCGGGACAGTTTATGGGCTCAGCTCCCTCAGCAAATTATTATCTTCTGCGCTCCGAAGATGGAAGTTCGGAATATTTGGTTGAAGAAGATTATTGGCTAACTGCTGCCGAATATGCCGATAGTGTAGGTGTTGATATTATTAATACTTCTTTGGGATATAATACTTTCGACGACAATACTCAAGATCATTCTTATGCCGATATGGATGGAAATACTACAAGAATAAGTCGTGGCGCCGATATTGCCTGCAGCAGAGGTATTCTTGTTGTTGTTAGCGCAGGAAATTCGGGAAACTCAGCTTGGCATTATATTACAACTCCAGCCGATGCAGATTCTGTTCTTACGGTTGGTGCTGTTGATTCAGATAGAAATTATGCTGCTTTTAGCTCAACAGGACCTTCTGCAGATGGCGATGTTAAACCCAATGTAACTGCTATGGGATTAGGAACTTATCATATAACAGGTTGGGGTGCAGTAGCTTTCGGTAATGGAACTTCTTTTTCTGCTCCTTTGGTTTGCGGTCTTGTTGCTTGTCTTTGGCAGGCAAATTATACCTTTTCTAATATGGAAATTATTGACGCTATTCAAAAAACTTCTCATAAGTATAATAACCCCGATTCGCTTATGGGATACGGAATTCCAAATTTTGCTCTTGCCAATTTCATGTTAAAACAAATTGACTACGACGATTTGGATTCCGAAAATCTAATAAATGTTTATCCAAGCCCTTTTAGCGATAATTTTACTGTCGAAATTTATTCCCCTGACTCACAAATTATGTCAATTAGTATGCATAACGCCATGGGAGAAAAGGTTTACGAAAAGCTTGTTTCCGCTAGTTTTTCAAGCTATAACATAATTAAAGTTGACGATATTGCCGGCTTGAAATCCGGAACCTATATTTTAAGGGTTTCTACAAAGAAAAAAACTTATAAAAAGAAACTTATTAAGACCTAATGGAAAGAAAAGCTGTTTCTTTATTCGAATTAACAGAAAAGATAAGATTAGTAATTGAAAAAGAGCTAATTACTACTTATTGGGTTGTTGGCGAAATTAGCGAACTTAGAGTCAATTCTAATGGTCATTGTTATTTGGAACTTATTGAAAAAGAAAACGATAAAATAATTGCTAGAATTAGAGCAACAATTTGGTCGTATAGTTTTAGAATGATAAAACCGTTTTTTGAAACGTCAACAGGACAAGCTCTTTCGGAAGGTATAAAGGTTATGGTAAATGTTTCTGTTGAATACCATGAACTTTTTGGATTAAGTCTCAATATTAAAGATATAGATCCTACTTATACTCTTGGCGAAATGGCCAGAAGAAGACAGGAAATTATTAGGCAGTTGGAGGAAGATGGAATTATTGATATGAATAAATCGCTGAATTTTCCTATTTTGCCAAGAAAAATTGCAATTATTTCTTCAGAAACGGCAGCCGGATTCGAAGATTTTGTTAATCAGCTAGAAAATAATTCTTACGGTTATAAATTTTATTATAAGCTTTTTAAGGCTTCTATGCAGGGCGAAAAGACCAGCGATTCAATAATTTCTGCATTAGACAAAATTTACAAATGCAACGATTTTTTCGATTTGGTGGTAATAATTAGGGGAGGAGGTTCCAAAGCTGAACTTAGTAGCTTCGATAATTATTGGCTGGCTTTTAATATTGCTCAGTTTCCTTTGCCTGTTTTAACAGGAATTGGCCACGAAAGAGATCAATCTATTGCAGATATTGTTGCTTTTGAAAGTCTTAAGACTCCTACAGCCGTTGCCGAATACATTATTGAAAAAATGGAACAGGCAGAAAATGAAATTGATATCTTGCATAATGAATTTAAAGATGTTATTGCTAATCTCTTGGAAGAAAAATACGACTATCTAAATAATTTATCTACCCAATTTGTTCCTTTTGTGAAGAAAAAACTTAGTCAGAATTATGTTTCTTTAAATTTTAAAGTAAATAAGTTAAAATTTGCTTCTCAAACTGTAATTGAATCAAATTTCGGCAATCTAGATTTCTTTAGGCAAAGGGCTGTTTCATCCGCAAAAAACTGTTTGGAAAAGAAAAATAGCAGTTTAAATAACAGTGGCAATGGATTTAGAGCCTCCTTAGTCGGTTTTTTTCGTCAGCAAAAATCCGAACTCGATAAAGCTACATATTTTGCCGATCTTTCTAATCCAATTAAAATTCTTGAAAAAGGTTATTCTATTACCCTTAGAAACGGAAAGCCTTTAAGAAGCAAAGCGGAGGTTGAGGTTGGCGATTTGCTTCAAACCAGAGTAAAAGATGGTTTGGTTTTTAGTAAAACTATTGAAAAAAATGATTAGGGCAGTTTTTTTGTTTCTTGTTTTTTGTGCTTCAGCTTTTCCCCAAAGTCCGGAACAAAATCTTGCAAAATATAGAAATTACCGGAACAGACTGCAATATTTTGTGGCAATTGGCGATTTACCCGGACAGAGCAATATAGCAGCCATTAGAAATCATATTAACCACAACAAAGGAACATTGCGATTTGGTCAGCATATTACCTATTTTGGTGAGTATTTGGGGGTTCTGGCAACGGAATACAAGTTATTGGAAATTTATGGAAAGGAAAGAGATGAAACATTAACGGAATTATATTACGCAATTCAGGCATATATAAGACTAGATTTATGCGAAAGCAAGTATCCGTGGCGGCATAATAGAGATTATTTCGATGGTTTTGCCGTTCGTACCGATCATTCAGAAGATTTTCTTGAAGACCAAAAGAAATTTTCTAATAATTTGAATATCAATTTAGACCAAGAAAATCAATCCTTCGATAAACTTCGTAATTCAAATCCCGGGCAACCTGCTTATGTTGATAGAATTGTTGCGCAAACTAATTACCTTTCAAAAGAATTTTCGGAAGAAGAAAAGCGACTAGAATGGATAAAACATTCTATGAGTCAAGATGATATTTGTCCTCTGCTTTCGGGTCTGGCACTTGTTGTTAAATGTCTTCCCGATAGTGCAATAATTGTTAAAGACCAAGACGGAAATAGCATTTTGTACAATTTTGCCGATACGGCCAAAAAAATTGCCATTTTGTCGGTTAGGTTTATGTCGAATATAGATGAACCTTACGGAAAAGCCAACTGGAGAATGTACCGACCGGATTCTTCTAAAATGGAGTGGCAACTTGGAGGTCTTACTTATTTTTATGGAACAGGTTATGTTAGGGCATTAGATTTTTTTTCTAATGATAATCCTATGGAAGAATCTGTTTCTAATGCCCAAAACATTTTATGGCAATTGTACCAGATTTTCCCATTGCCAAACTTCGATAACAGATCTATGTTGTCGCATTTGGGAGTTGTAAGCGATTCGTGGCGTTTTATTTTTTTTAACACAAGTTACAGCGGAATTAAGAAACAGTCAATGATAAACGGTTGGCAACCTTATTATTTAATGATGTGGAAATTTCTGCACGATAAAAATAGAAAGGTAAATAAGAAAATGGCAGAGGAACATCTTAATTCGGCTCCTTTTAATGGGCCATATTGCTACAAAGAATGGGAGGAGCATGCTTCCGGAAGGTGGGCGAGCAGCAGCAGATACTGGCACAATACAAAAAATCAGAAGTATGGAAATAAACATTTTCGTGGAAATTATAACGGAACCGATTACATGTTACTTTATAATCTCTTTCATCTTATTTACAAAGATGAATTGCCTGAATATGAGATAAATAAATAGGCTAAGGAATTTTTTCGACCAGTTCCTTAAAGACTTTTTCCCATCTAATTTTGTCTTTTGATTTTCCAAAACGCACAATAATTAGGTTTTTGTAGGGAAATACATAAATATACTGACCAAGAATTCCGGCAGCCATAAAATCTCCTGCTTTTGCATTATTCAACCACCACTGATAGCCGTAGTATGAAAAACCTTTTTCAATTGCTTTGGTAGATTTTTCAACCCATTTTTCGGAAATTATCCTTTTACCGTTCCATAAGCCTTTGTTTAAGTATAATCGTCCAATTTTTGCGAAGTCGCGAGCCACAGCATTAATGCAGCAATATGCTTTTACATTATTGTGTTTTTTGCTGTCGGTGCTCCACGATGCATTAGATTCCATACCAAGAGGAATCCAAATTTTTTCGCTAAGATATTCGGCTGTCGTTTTTCCTGTGGCTTTTTCAAGAATAAATGAAAGTAGCTGTGTGTTGTAATTGAAATAATTGAAAGAGAGCCCGGGCTGTTTCTCAATTTTCAGCTTTTTCATTAGTTTTTTCAGGTTACGGCCAAAATAGGCTTTTCCTATATCACTAAAAGGGTTATAGAAGTTTTCGTTTAGCCACAAACCCGATCTCATTTGAAGAAGGTCAATTATTCTGATTTTAGAAAAAGAAGAATCTTTGCTTAATAATTCAGGTAAGAAATTGGTAATCGGACAGAATTCATCCTCTATTTTTCCTTCATCAATTGCAATTCCTATTAGAGCCGAAATAATTGATTTTGAAACAGAAAAGGAAGTAACAAACTTATTTTCTTTACATTTATTAAAATACTTTTCGTAGTAGATGCTGTCGTTTTTAATAATAATAAAAGCCTGTGTTTTGTGTTCTTTCAGAAATTCATCAAAATTGTAATTAACTGACTCATAATTAATAGAATCTATATTAAAATAAATTTTATTACAAGCGTTAATAAAAGAAAACTCCTTGATGCTTTCATTGGAATTAATTGTGTTTTTTGGAAGAAATCTGTAATCGTGGGCTGTAGGTACATTTATGGTAACTATTCTTGCTATGTAACAAGCCGGAAGAATAGCAATAATTATTACGAAAAAAATTAAATAAACTCTTTTCATCTAATTCTTTTGTTCGAAAAGGAATAATGGTTTCAACTGTTTATATTCAAAAAGAATATTTTCGTTTAGAGCTGCAATAAGTTCTTTAAAATCGAGACTACCGTTAAAATCGGAATCATTTTTATCTTTAATAACCTTATTTACAATATTGTAGAATTCTCCTTTTTCTTTGCCATTATAAATAATAAAAGCGAAATCATTTCCCGATTCATCAAAAAGTCGTTTAAAATATTCTTCAATATCTAGTGGGTCTGTTTCGGCTAAGTCTTTATTATTGTGTTTGTTAGAAATATCCATTAACATTGTAATTTGGTTAGATTTGGTCATGAAGTACTTCACCAAAGTTTTAATATTTACTGCATTAGAAAAATCTTTTCCTTCAAAATCAGATGGCAACAAAAAATAATCTTCCGACTTTACAATCTGCCCAGAAAGTAACAATACAATCTCATCGTTTTCAGTCATTTGTTTATTGACATTAGCCATTTCAGCTTCAATGGCACTTTTACTTGTTGTTTCGGAAGTATTTAAGTTGCTAACAATTATTTCATTATACAACATGCCTTTCTGAAGGCTGTAGGTATTTAAAAGTGCTTCAGTTTGTGCTTGAATGTAATCCTTATTAAGCCTTTTATCCAAATATTGAGGTGGGTTTACTACATAAGCAAAAAGTCTGGTTTTTTTCATTTGTTGGTCGAGGTCGGTGTAGTTAACTTTTATTGCCTTGCTGAAATGAAAAAACTTTCCGCCATCTTTTTCCATGCTAAGCTGAATTTCGTTTATCCCTTCATGCAAATAAATTTTATAATAGAGTTCTGTTTTCTCTCCGGTATATTTTTCGGGTTTTATTGTAAATTTATTATTTCCATCATATTCAGTATGTTCCGCTCCATTTACAAAAAGTCTGTATTTATCGAAACCTTCTTCCATTATTATGGCTTTTAAATTATAGTCTCTTTCGTAAACTACTTCCTTAAAATCCTGAAAAGCAATTAATTCTTTTCCTTCTCCTTTTTCCTGTGGAAGAACCACTTGCGGAAAATTTCCAATTTTAGCATTCAGTTTAGAAACATCAAAAACCATAACAGATTTATCGAAGCTTGCCGTAACAATTGATTTTGCGTTTGGATTAAAATGAACAGATTTTACAGAAAGTGAATGGTCGGCAATTATCATTTCCTCGGCTTTTGTTTCCATATTCCAAATAATTACCCGGTTATCGTTGCCTGCGCTGGCAAGAAACTTTCCATCGGGACTATAGGAAACCCAATAAACGCTGGAATTATGACCTTTCAGACTTTTTGAAAGAATTCCGGTTTCAGCATTCCATACTTTTATTGTATTGTCGGTTGAACCTGTAACAACGTATTTGCCGTCGGGACTAAAATCCACCGATTCTACGGGCATTTTGTGGGCTTTAATTTCATGAATTTGTTTTCCTGTTAGTAAATCCCAAATTCTTAAAGTTAGGTCGTAGCCTCCGCTGGCGAGGTATCTGCCATTTGGACTAAATGCCAGAGATCTAACGCATTGATCGTGGCCAATGAGTTTTTTGTAAAGCAAACCTGTAGGTGCATACCAAATAATAATATCGTTATCCCAACCTGCAGAAGCTATTAGTTTTCCATTTGGGTGATAAATGGCAGTACGTAAAGATTTTGTATGTCCTTTAAGTCGTTGTTCTACTTTTCCGCTTGCAAAATTCCAGATTTTTACGTCACCATCCCAGCCGCCGGTAACAAAGTGTTCTCCATCGGGACTAAAATCTATTGAGATTTCGCCATCCTGATTGTCGAAAAAACTTTTTACCAGACTTCCATCCAAAACACTCCAGATTTTAATGGTCTTATCCGATCCAACTCCTGCAAAGTAATTGCCGGTTGGAGAGAATTTAGCCATAATCATTGGTTTCTTTTGTCGTTTTACAACCAAGGACTTCTGAGCATGCAAATAAAAGGGTAAATTAAGTATCAGAAATAATAATACTAATTTCAAATATCTCATCGGCTTCCGTTCTTTTTCTTTTACTTCCTTCTTTTGGTTAACGTGGTGAATATACGAAATAAATCTTAAATGGTTGCGGAACGTCCCATTTTATTACGTTTTCAATTTCAGCTTAACCTTCGCTACCTCCTAAGCCTTAGCTTCAGCTGTTGAAAAGTGCATCGGTAGAAAACCATTGAAACAAAAATAGCTACGAAAAAATTCCTGAAAAGCTCGGTTTTTTTACAGTTAAGATTGATTTTGCCTTTGTTTTATTACAAAAATTTATAAATTTATCCTTTGTTTTGTTACAAATATTTGATATATTTGCCCTTGGTTTATTACAATAATTCATCAAAATGGTATTTAAAAGATCAATTACAAAGTATTTATCTGAATGGAAAAACGGAAGTAACAGGAAACCTCTTATAATAAGGGGAGCCAGGCAGGTTGGTAAAACAACAGTAATAAAGGAGTTTGCCAAAACATATAAACAATCTGTGTTTTTGAACCTTGAAAAGAAACTTGACAAATACCATTTTGAAAACCTCCCTGAGGTTAAGGAAGTTTTAGAATCACTTTTTTTGGCAAATAATATTTCAATTGAACAGATTAGCGACACGTTGTTGTTTATTGACGAAATTCAGGAATCAACCAAAGCCATTGAAATGCTCAGGTATTTTTATGAAGATTTCCCAATGCTTCATGTAATAGCAGCAGGATCGCTATTAGAGTTTAGTTTTAAAGAAATAAAAAGTTTTCCGGTTGCAAGGGTGGAATACTTATATCTGCATCCGATGAATTTTGCCGAATTTCTTGAAGCATGCGACAACACTCAGGCAGTAGATCATTTTAATATTATTCCTGTAAGCAAAATGTCCCATCATTATTTGATTCAGGCATTTAATAAATATGCAATTATTGGCGGAATGCCCGAAGCGGTAAGAGATTATCTTGAAAAACAAAGCTTTACAAATCTGCCAAAAATTTATGAAAGTATTTGGAGTACATATAAAAATGATGTTGAAAAATATGCTACAAATTCCACAGAAAGAAAAGTAATCAAGCATGTTATGGATACTGCTCCAACAGAGCTTGATAAAAGAGTAAAATTTCAACAATTTGGGAATTCAAACTATAAATCAAGAGAAGTTGGTGAAGCAATAAGGAAACTTGACGATGCAAAAATAATACGATTGATATATCCCACAACAGAAACTTCGATTCCGGTTAAAGCTGATTACAAAAAATCCCCAAGACTTCAATTTCTTGATACAGGACTTGTCAATCATGCGCTCGGAATTAGTGCAGGCATGATTGGGGTTGCAGACTTGAGCAATTCATATAGGGGAGCAATAATTCCGCACTTGATTATTCAGGAAATAATTTCCATAAATGCATTTACAAACAACAAACCAAATTTTTGGGTCAGAGAAAAATCGCAGTCTTCAGCAGAAGTTGATTTAGTTTTTGCATATAAAGACAAAGTTATTCCTATTGAAATTAAATCAGGTGCATCAGGAACCCTCAAATCATTACATCAATTTGTTGATCAACGTAAACATCCTTATGCAATTAGATTTTATGCCGGAGAATTTTCTGTTGAAAAAACAAAAACTCCCCAAGGAACACCTTATTTATTAATGAATTTGCCCTATTATCTGGGAACAAAAATTCCTGAATACATTGAATATTTTGTAAATAATTACTCGCTCTAAAAATCGTCTTTAATCTTTTAAATAACTCTCGAACCCTTAATGCCAAAGGATTTTTATGGTATGTAAAAATGCTTCGGCATAAAAAGCCAAAGATTTTCGCTGAAAAACGCTGAAACGTAAACTCAATGAAGAAAATTGGAATAAACCAGCAGCGTAAACCCGCGCAAACCCGTGGCTAAAGAAAATAATAATGGCCGCAGAAAAAACGCAGAAAAGCGCAGAAAAGAAAGAAAAATTTGAAAATTTGAATAAACCAGCAGCGAATTTCCGCGCAAACCCGTGGCTAATGAAAACAAATTAATTCCAAAATTTTTGTTAACCATTTTATTGCTTTCTTAAAAAGAATATTCTATATTTGCTTATCAAATAATAGACTTAAAATCGTTAAACCTAAACA
>JAFGXD010000184.1 GCA_016936815.1 Bacteroidales bacterium | reverse complement strand
GAGAAACCTTATTAAAATCTATTCCTCTTGCCATTACATCTGTTGCTATTAAAATTCTGTGCTTTCCTTCTTCAAATTTCTTAATAGAATTTATTCTATAATTCTGAGATTTATTTCCATGAATTACACTTACTATTCCCTGATATCGTTTATCTAAATTCTCAAATAATCGGTCGGCCAATTTCTTCCCGGAAATAAATACTAAAACTTTGGTAAACTCCTCATGATTAGCAACTAATGATGATAATAAATTTATTTTAGTGTTAAAGTTTTTTACCAAATATGCTTGTTGTTCAATTTTAGCCAAAGGTGTTCCACTTATTGCCATTGAAATACGCACAGGAGTAATAAAATATTCATCTATCAGAACATCAACTTTATCTGTCATGGTTGCTGAAAACATCAAATTTTGCCTACTCTTGGGTAGAAGCTCAAGAATATTTTTAATTTGCGGTCTAAAACCTTCATCCAACATCACATCTATTTCATCAATAACAAGTTTTTTAACCAACTTGAGTTGAAGTATTCCACAAACGGCAATATCGAATAAACGGCCAGGTGTTGCAACCAAAATATCGGTTCCTTCTGAAACCGCTAACTTCTGCACACTAATATTTTTTCCTCCAAAAACACCCAAAACCCTAACATTCATATATTTAGTCATACTTTCCGCCATTTCAACAACCTGAAGAACCAATTCTCTGGTAGGCACCAAAATAACAACCCTTGGAGGAATTTGTTTCGAAAATTTTAAATCTTTCAAAATGGGTAGAATATATGCCAAAGTTTTTCCGGTTCCTGTTTGAGCAATTCCAACCATATCTTTTCCTGATCGGATAACAGAAAATGCCTGCTCCTGCATTGGTGTTGGGCTATCAAACCCCATATCCTCAATTGCATTAAACAGTGGTTTGGGAAGGTTGAAGTGTGAGAAAGAATTCATTAATCAGGTTTTGATTTTATATAAATTGAAATTTTACTTGCAAAGATAGTAAAAGTAGTGGTTTGGAAGTTACCAAATAAAGAATACCATATTTTTACGAATTAATTGATATTCTGAATATAAGCAAAGTGTGAGTAGAAAAAAATGGATTAAAAAGGATTTTTTAGTCTCTTTTAGGGCAACCTTTTTATTAAAACTGTGTCTTATAAAAAAACAAACCATTATGAGGAAATTCTTAATACTAATATTTGCATTATCAATTCAACTTTCTTTTGGACAAACACCAGCCGAAGGCTATCAAATTGACGATATTAATGGTCAAACAATTTATGGTTGCGAAGGGGCTTTTTTCGATTCCGGCGGGTTTGCCGAGAACTGCTGAGGCCAACCTCCGGGGTATGGATATGCCTCCAACGAAGATTATACTGTAACTTTCTGCTCCGATGACCCTGTTCATCCGCAAATGCAGTTGTATTTCTCTTATTCCGACATTCATCCTACTGATACTCTATATGTTTTTGATGGGCCAAATACAAGTTCGCCCTTAATAGGTGCTTTTAACAATGGTTCTAATCCATCTCTTAATTTACTTCCAATTACTGCCGATATTACAAATTCTTCGGGTTGCCTTACCGTAAGATTCGTTTCTAATGGTTCAAACGAAGCAACAGGCTGGCAAGCTTCAATAGATTGTGAGATTATTTGTCAGGATATTTTTGCGCATGTTGACCAAATTCTTACCACTCCTCATCCTGTTGATGGTTATATTGGCATTTGTCCCGATGGTACCGTAAACTTTTCAGCTTATGGAACTTATCCGGAAAATAACTTCATTTATGCCCAAAGCGATGGAACCTCTGTTTTCGAATGGAATTTTGGCGACGGAACCACTGCAAACGGCCCTGTAGTTAGTCATAATTACCCAAATTCCGGTGGTTACCAAATTACTCTTAATATAACAGACCAATTTGGTTGCGTTTCTACCAATAGTATAGATACCAGAGTTGTTATTGCGGGAAGTCCTTATGCTGACCTTATTCCACCTCCCGATGCCTGCGTTTTCGATACTGTAGAGCTATTATTTACATTCGACGATAATCCAAATTCAACTATTCAAGGCGATCCATTTGTTGTTTCAACCCAAACTACTCTTGGTGTTTCCGACACTACATACCTTCCCGATGGTACGGGCGAATGTTATACAACTTCAGTAACTTTTAATTGCTTTGGCCCCGGTCAGGAACTCGAACATGCTTGGGATGTTCTAAACCTTTGTGCCAATATGGAACATTCATTCCTTGGCGACTTAGAAATTTCAATTATTTGTCCAAATGGCCAATCTATTATTCTAAAGGAATTTATGGATGCCGGTGGCTCTACCGGTCAGGGTGGAGGAACATATCTTGGAGAACCAATAGACATGGAAGATGGTGTTCCAGGTGTTGGTTACGATTATTGCTGGTCAACCACTCCGGCAATGGGAACAATGGTTAATGAATCTGCAAGTTATGGCACTTTACCTGCAGGCTCCTATACTCCATACGAAAGCTTTTTTGGCTTGGTTGGTTGCCCTCTTAACGGAACTTGGACAATTCAAATTTGCGATAACTGGGGGTATGACGATGGATATATTTTCTCATGGTACATTGAACTTGACCCCGAAATTGCTCCCGACAACTGGTCGTACGCAGTACAAATTGACCAAATGGGCTGGACCGACGGACCTTTTATAATTGATGAAACAGAAAATTCACTTATTCTTAATCCCACCTCATCCGGTTCTTTCGATTATACTTACACAATTATAGATGAATTCGGCTGCCAGTGGGATACTACTGCTCCTTTGCTTGTTTTAGAATCTCCAATTGTAAACCTTGGCGAAGATCTTACTTTTTGTGATAATACTGCATCTCAATTGTTAAACGCCGGAAATCCGGGCTGTTCTTATTTGTGGCATAATGGTTCTGTAGCTCAGACTTTCAATGCAACCACTTCAGGAACTTACTGGGTTGAGGTTTCTAATTCGCAATGTACTGTTACCGATTCAATTGATATTGTTTTTTCAGGCTTTGATTTTGATTCTTCTTCCGAAAACGTTAGCTGCTATAATGGTACAGACGGCTCAATAGATATTACTGTTTCAAGTCTCTATCCTCCTTATTCATATATTTGGTCTAATGGATCGGTAAGTCAGGATTTAACTAATATTCCGGCAGGAACTTACGATGTAACCGTTTCTGATGCAGGCTCTTGCACTATTACCGAAACATTTGAAATAACAGAACCCGACGAGCTGGAATTTACTTCTGTATTAACACATATAGACTGTAACGGAAATAGCAATGGCGCAATAAATATTACTCCTTTTGGCGGTGTTGCTCCTTATACTTTTGCTTGGACTAATTCAGCTGTAAGTGAAGATATTAACGGCTTGTCTGCCGGAACTTATGGTCTTTCCATTACCGATAACAATAACTGCCGAGTTACAGGCTCTTTTACTATTACCGAACCCACTGTTCTTACAGCCAGTGTAATTCCTCAGGATATTTTATGTTTTGGAGATACTAACGGAGCAATAAATCTTTCTGTTAGTGGCGGAACACCTAATTATTCTTACAACTGGAGCAGTGGACAAACCTCAGAGGATATTTCAGGTCTTTCTGCCGGAAATTATTCGGTTACAGTAAGCGATTTTAATGGATGTGAGGTTATTGCTTCAACCAATATTAATACGGTTTCTGAGCCGCTGGCAATTACTTTGGTACCAACACATCTTTTGTGTTATGGTTACAATAACGGAAGTATAAACGCTAGTGTTACCGGAGGAACTCCTCCATATTATTACTCATGGTCGGGCGGCCATTCTTCGGAAGATATTACCGGTTTGGTTGCGGGAAATTATGCTCTTACCGTAACAGACAATAATGGTTGTGTATTGGTTGAAAATACCCTTGTAAACCAGCCTCCTGCTTTGGTTGTAAATATTTCTCCAAATCAGACCATTTGTGTAGATCAAACTGCTATTGTAAGTGCTGCATCAACAGGAGGAACAGCACCATATTCATACTTATGGAATACAGGGTCTTCTGCAACAAGCATTTCGGTTAGCCCTATTATTCAGACTTCATATTTGGTTAATATTACCGATGCCAATGGTTGTACAATTTCAAGAAGTTCTGTTGTAAATGTTTATGATTCGCTTCATTTAGACATTCAGCTTGAAGATTATTACATTTGTAAAGGAGAACCTGCAGTAATTACCGGAAGTTATAGCGGTGGAAATGGTGGTCCATATATGCTTATGCTCAACGATGAGCTAATTACTTTGCCTCATTCATACAACACGTTAACAAGTCAGACTTTCCGCGTTTGTCTTACCGATATGTGCACAAGTCCCGAAGTTTGCGACGAAGTTTCTGTTGTTGTTATGGACTTACCTTCTGTTGCATTTTTGCCCGATATTACAGCAGGTTGCGAACCATTAACTGTGCAGTTTAACTCTTGGGGAGATGATGATATTGTTGGCTACGATTGGAACTTTGGAGATCAGGGAAGCTACAATACTTCCGATATTCAAAATCCATTTCATACTTATGAAAACGATGGGATTTTTAGCGTGGGACTAACAGTAACCGATACAGGAGGTTGTAAAACAACTGTTTGGCAAAACAATCTTATTAATGTTTATCCATTGCCTGTAGCTAATTTCCTGGCCGAGCCATCATTGGTAAATATTCTAAACCCCGAAGTTTATTTTAATAATATGTCGGAATTAGCTTATTACAATTACTGGTATTTTGATGATGGTGATTCTTCAAATATTGCTAGTCTTTTGCACGAGTTTCCACCCGTTGCTGCCAATTATGTTGTTGAACTAATGGTTGAAACAATTCACGGTTGTAAAGATTCCATAACCGCAAAAATAATTGTTGAAGATGTATATTCATTCTATGCACCAACAGCCTTTACACCTAATAGCAACAGCGTAAACGAAATGTTTTTTGTTGTGGGTGAAGGAATTGACCCAAATAACTTCCAATTGTTTATTTACGACAGATGGGGCGAATTGATATTTGAAACCGATAAATTCAACCCCGAAAATCCTAAAGAATTTGGTTGGGACGGACGAGTAAAAGAAAACAAATTTGCACCAACAGGAGTTTATAGTTGGTTGGTTAAATATAGAGATTTAATGGGAAATCAGCATGAAAGAGCAGGTTCGATAACGCTTTTGAGATAACTTAAATAAACAACTGCATACTACTTTCATTTGCTTCATTTACAAAAGTCGCTGCTCCTGCATATCTTAAATGTGGATAATCAATCATTTCCTCTTTCTTAAAGCCCATAAGATCCATTGACATCTCGCAAACTGTAATTTCAATGTCTAGGCCTGCGGCTTCTTCGAACATGCGATCGAGACTCATAACATTCTTTTTTCTCATTAAGAACTTAATCATTTTAGGCCCCATGCCCATCATGTTCATTTTACTGAGTTTTAGTTTATTTCTGCCTCTTGGCAACATCATTCCAAACATTTTAGAAATAAAATCTTTTCCTTTACCTCGTTTTTTTCTATCTCGTAATGCTGCCAAAGCCCAGAAAGAGAAGAATAACTTTACCTTTGTATCGCTTGCTGCTGCCGCAATTGAAATAATCATTGTGGCCAGAACCTTGTCTAAATCGCCCGAAACCACAGCAATACACATTTGGTCTTTTCGGGAATTTTCAAGAAAAGTGACCTTCTTCTTAAGAAAATCAATTTCTTCCTGCATTTTGTTTAAATCAATTGAATGTGTATTTTCCATATCTGTTGAATTATTTACAATTTGTTTTGGTTTGGAAAAAATTTTACCTTCGAAACCGGTATATTTTTCTTGCAAATTAAGTAAACCATTTTCATAAAACATGTTAAGTAGTTAAAAGTTTCTTGTGATATATATCACATTTTATTATCTTTGGCTTTTAATTTTTTTTAATCATGGTAAAAGCATATTGCAAACAATGTAGTTTTAAATCGCTTGCCACAGCAAAATTAACCGACAATGAGTTGGAAATATTGGAGAGCGGCTGTGCAGAAGTAAGTTTTAAAACCGGCGAAATAATTATTAAGCAAAATTCATTGTCTAATAGTATAACCTACATAAAATCCGGATTGGTTAAAATACATATTAACGGGCCGGTAAAGGAGAAAATAATTAAAATAATTAAAGCCCCAAAATACCTTTGTTTAAATAGTAATTTCAGTGAGAAGATTAATCATTTTTCAGCTACAGCCTTAGAAGACACAATAGTATGCTTTCTAAATTTAGAATCTTTTAAGAAATTTATTTACGAAAACGGAGATTTTGCTTATCAGATAATTTTAGATATGAGCAAAAATGAGATTAAAGATTTTCACTCATGTCTTAATAATGCTCAAAAACAAACAGCAGGTCGCATTGCTGAAGCCATACTGTTTTTTGCTAACGAGATTTATAATTCGAAAAACTTTACACTTCCAATTTCGCGACAAGATTTGGGAGATTTAGTTGGAACTACCCGAGAAAGTGTAAGCAGAATATTAACCGACTTTCACAACGATAAGATTATTAGTTTAGAAGGTAAAATAATTTCAATCTTAAATGAAAAATTGTTAAACGATATTAGTGAGAAGGGGTAGTTTGAAAGTACGTTTTTGAAAAAACTTAGGACAGGATTGATAAATTATTTATTTTTACAATTGAATTTTTTACAAAAAAGTCTTCTTATGCAAAAACTAAAAACCTACTTTTTATCTTTACTTTCTCTAATTCTTATTACCAATTCTTATGGGCAGGAAAACGTCAAGACACCTCTAAATCACAGTGTTTACGACAATTGGAAAGATGTTGTTGGCAGTAAAATTTCGTTCGATGGAAAATGGATTTCCTACGAAATAAATCCCCAGGATGGCGACGGATTTTTGTTTTTCTACAATGCCATTAACAACAGTAAAGATTCTGTTTCGAGAGGAAAATCTGCAGTTTTTGGTGCTGAAAGTAATTTTATTGCATACAAGATAGTACCTCAAAGCGATACTGTAAGAAAAGCTAAGGTTAAGAAGGTTAAGAAGGACAAAATGCCCAAAGATTCGCTTGCAATTTCTGTTCTTGAAAGTGGAAAAACCTCGAAATTTGCAAACTTAAAGTCATTTAAGACTGCTGCAGAAAACTCTTCATGGATGGCTTTTTTATTGGAAACCGACCCAAGAATAAAACCGGAATTACCCAAGGATACTGCAAATATGCAAATTGATTCATTAGCTGCACCCGACAGTTTAAAAATAGAAGCTCCTAAGAAAAAGAAAACTAAGGAAAAAAAGCCCCCTAAACAAGATGGGCATTTTCTTGTGATAAAAAACGCTATTGCCGACAGTCTTTTTGTTTTCGAAAATGTTAAGGAATACGAAATTTCAGAAAATGGAAACAGAATAGCTTACATTTCGGTAAAAAAAGATTCTTTAGATACTGCAAGAGTTTACATTTTCAATACTTTACAAGAAAAATCCGAAATTCTGCTCGAAAAAATGGGAGATGCAAAAACTCCGGTTTTCGATAAGACAGGAAATTATCTTTCCTTTATTTATTCATCTGATACGGGAAAAGTAAAAATTTACGACCTCTATCTTTGGAACGAAAAATCGGGGCTTCATAAAATTGTTGATACATTAACTGCCGGAATGCCACAAGGTTGGTGCGTTAGCGAAAATTCTTCGGCATGGTTTTCCAACGATTCAGAACAATTATTTTTGCACACAGGCCCAAAACCTCTGGAACCAAAAAAAGATACCGTTCCCGATGATGAAATTGCTAAACTTGACATTTGGCATTGGAAAGACTCTAAGTTGCAGCCAATGCAGCTTATGGAACTAAAAAAAGAAAAATCAAAAAAATATTTGGCCGTTTGCAATATTAAGCTGAAAAACTTTGTACAATTGGAGGATTCTGTAATAGACCATTTTTCAATTAATAGAAACACCAATTCCAAAATTGTTTCGGCATATTCTCTTGAAAAATATTCACTTTACTCTTCTTGGGTTAGTCCAAACTACAAAGATTTCTATTTGGTTAACCTCTTAAATGGCAAAAGAGATTTAATATTTTCAAAAACTCAGAATAGGCCAATGCTTTCTCCTACCGCAAAAAATATTTTGTATTACGAAATTGCAGATAGCAACTTTTATATTTATGATGTGAAGTCGAAAAAAAGCGATTGTCTTACCTGCAATCTTAATGTAAATTTTTACAACGAGGAATTCGATATGCCAATGGATCCTAGTCCTTATGGTATTTTAAGCTGGACGGAAGATGAAAAGGCTGTATATATTCAAGACAGATACGATATTTGGAAATTCGATTTAAGCGGTAAAAATCCTCCAACAAACTGCACAGACAGTTATGGAAGAAATAACAAAATAAGGTTCGATATGATTTGGTTCGACAAAAAGGAGCAGTACGTAAGAAATTCAGTTCACCTTCTCAAAGCTTTCGATGAAACAAGCAAATCATCCGGATTTTTTAAGTGGGATTCAAAAAATAACAATCTTTCCAAAATACTGATGGAACCTTATAGCTTTTCAAATCCAATAAAAGCAAAAAATGCTGAGCTTATTATTTGGAATAGAGAAAATTTTAATGAATACCGCGATTTGTGGATAAGTTCCATTCATTTTTCAAACATTAAAAAAATTACCCGTGCCAATCCTCAAATGGAAGAATATTTATGGGGCAGTGTTGAATTGTTTTCATGGAAATCGTTTACAGGTGAACAATTGCAAGGATTGTTGTATAAACCCGAAAATTTCGATACCACAAAAAAATACCCCGTAATTGTTTATTTCTATGAAAAAAATTCAGACGAGCTACATTCTCACTGGACTCCAAGACCTAGCAGAAGCATAATAAACCCTGCATATTATGCCTCGAATGGCTATATAGTTTTTATTCCCGATATTACATACAAAACAGGCTATCCGGGTCAGAGTGCTTATGATGCAATAGTTTCAGGCACATTGGCTTTATCGAAAAACTCATTTATAGATTCCGATAATATTGGACTTCAAGGGCAAAGTTGGGGAGGATATCAGGTTGCATATTTGGTTACACGAACAGATATTTATAAATGTGCAATGGCAGGGGCGCCGGTAAGTAACATGACATCGGCATACGGAGGGATACGTTGGGAATCGGGATCGAGCAGAATGTTTCAATACGAAAAATCGCAAAGCCGAATTGGTGCAACCTTGTGGGAAAAACCGGATCTTTATATAGAAAACTCACCAATTTTTTATGCCGATAAAGTAAAAACCCCATTGTTAATAATGAGTAACGACAACGATGGTGCAGTTCCTTGGTATCAGGGAATTGAAATGTTTGTTGCATTACGTCGCCTAGAGAAACCTGTATGGCTATTACAATACAATAATGAGGAACATAATTTAAGAAACCGAGCAAATTGCAAAGATTTATCTGTTAGAATGCAGGATTTTTTCGACCATTATCTAAAGAATACTCCTGCACCGGTTTGGCTTAAAAATGGCGTTCCGGCTGTTGATAAGGGGAAGTTTTAGGGATTAGGGATTTTTGATTACGGATTACGGATTGTTGATTATTGATGATGTTAAAGCTAACAGCCAAAAGCTAACAAAAATGAAAACAATTCAAAATATTAAACCAATAACAGAAAAAATGAAATCAATCAGTTTGTTAATTATTTTAACAATTGCAGCAATAACAGCTAATTCGCAAGATTCCTATATGAATAAGGATTCGTTGATTGCAAAAACTTATTTCAAAAATACCAAATTTCACGAGCCTGTTTTGATAAATAAGGATGAAATTAGCAAAACATCAAAACCAAAAAATGTAATACTTTTTATTGGCGACGGGATGAGTTTTGCACAGGTTTCAGCAGCATTAACTGCTAACAAGGGAAAACTCAATTTGAATTACTTTGAGGTTATGGGAATGTCGAAAACCTCCTCTGCAAGCGATTTTGTAACGGATTCCGGGGCGGGTGGTACAGCAATTTCAACAGGAAAAAAAACCTATAACAAAGCAATAGCTGTTGGTATTGATAGTTTGCCCATGAAGACAATTCTAGAAATTTGTGAAGAAAATAAATTCTCTACAGGCCTTGTTGCTACTGCTGTTGTAACACACGCAACTCCTGCTTCATTTATTGCGCATAACAAATACAGATACAATTACGAGGAAATTGCTCTAGACTTTCTAAAAACCAATGTGGAAGTAGTTATTGGTGGGGGAAGAAATCATTTCACGAAAAGAAAAGATGGCCGAAATTTGTTATCTGAATTAATAAAACAAGGTTATGATGTTAGCTCTTCGATAGATGAAAAAATTAAGGCTAAAAAGTTTATTTGTCTTACCGATAGTCTTCATCCCCCAATTGCCACAGAAAGAGGAGATTATTTACCAAATGCAACAAAAAAAGCAATTGGTTTTTTGGCTGAAAAGAAAGCTCCGTTTTTTTTAATGGTTGAAGGTTCACAAATAGACTGGGGAGGTCATGATTTGGATTTGCCGTACGTTGTTAATGAAATGTTGGATTTTGACAGAGCTATTGGCGTTGCATTGGAATTTGCAGCCGAAAACGGAGAGACTTTAATAATAGTTACAGCCGACCACGAATGCGGGGGTTTGTCAATTCTAAACGGTAACGAACAAACAGGAGAAGTTTGGGGAGCATTTTCAAGCGACGATCATTCGCCAATTATGGTGCCTGTGTTTGCCATTGGTCCGGGTTCAGAAAAATTTAGAGGTATTTATGAAAACACTAAGATTTTTTATTGTATTTTAGATGCTTTGAATATTAAACCATAAAACTAATAAAATGAAAAATCTTCTAATATTTGCAGTTCTGGCCGGCATACTGGCTTTTTCATCTTGTAAAAATGAGCCACCAAAAGCCGTTATTAAAGTTATTAACGAAAATGGAACTGCTGTTTCGGGAGCTGAAGTAAAAATTACAGCCGATGAAGGACGTGGATTTATTCAACCCGATAATGTTAAAGAACTTTTTCTAACAACAAATTCGAGTGGATTGGTGGAAAGAACCTTTGAAACCGATGCTATTTACGATGTTTTTGTTCAGGAATACGACGAATCTGAAGTTGTAGTACGCAGTGGTTCAGGAGTTTTAGTATTAGTGGAGGACAAAACAATAACAGAAACAATTACCATTAGACCTTAATATTTTTTCGAAATGAATAGATTTTTTCTCTTTTTATCGGGCTTCATTTTTATAAGCCTTAGTTCATCTTTTGCCTGCACTAGTTATTTGGTTTCGGCGGGAGCATCGAAAGACGGGTCGTGCATGATATCTTATGCAGGCGATTCGCACGTACGTTACGGACAGTTGTATTTTTACCCGAGAGCCAAATGGTCAGCCGGAGAAATGCAAAATATTTACGACAGAAGCTCGGGAAAATTATTGGGTCAAATCCCCTACCCTTCCGAAACATATCAAGTAATTGGCTTTATGAATGAATTTCAGGTTTCAATTGGCGAAAGCACATTTGGAGGAAGGTCTGAGTTAAGCGATAAACAAGGCATTTTAGATTGGGGAAGCATAATGTTTGCAACACTTCAAAGGTCGAAAACAGCAAGAGAAGCTGTAAAAAACATGGTGACATTGTTAAATAATTACGGCTATTACAGTGCAGGACAATCGTATTCTATAGCCGACAAAAATGAAGTTTGGATAATAGAAATTATTGGAAAAGGTGAGAATTTGAAACTTGACAAAAAAACCGGAAAAAACATAAATCTGAATAAGGGAGTAGTTTTTGTGGCCAGAAGAGTTCCTGATGGATATATTTCGGCACACGCAAACCATTCCAGAATAACAAATTTTCCTTTGGAAGATGGAAGAATTTCGATAACAGATAAAAACCTCGACAAAATAAATAACCCTGATATTGAAGTAGTTTATGCCCACGACATTATCGATTTTGCCAGAAAAATGAAGTACTTCGAGGGAAGTGATGCCGATTTTAGTTTTTCTCAGGCTTATGCCCCACTCGACTTTGGAGCAGCAAGATTTTGTGAACTGCGTGTTTGGGCGATGTTTAATCAGGTTTCTGACGAAATGCAGCAATATTGGGATTATGCAACAGGCAATGCAAAAGAGCCAAGAATTCCATTATTTATTAAGCCAAACAGAAAACTTTCGCCAAGAGATTTGATGGAATTTAAGGGAAATTATCTTCAGGGAACCGATTTGGACATGAGTAAAGATATTGGAGCAGGGCCACACGGGCTTCCATACAGATGGCGACCATTGACATGGAAATATGAAGAAAAAGAATATTTTCATGAGAGAGTTACCGCAACGCAACAAACAGCCTTTTCGTGGGTTGCACAGTGCAGAAAATGGCTTCCCGATGCAATAGGCGGAATTTTTTGGTACGGATTAGACGATGCAAATTTGTCGGTACATGTTCCATTTTATTGTGGAATGACAAATGTTCCATATTCATATTCGGGAAAGGCAGCAGATTTGCTAACCTATTCAGACAATTCGGCATTTTGGGTGTTTAATAGAGTCGCTCATTTTGTATATTTATTTTACGACAGAGCCATTGTAGATTTGCGAAAAGAGCAGAACAGAATTAGGGATAAGTTTGAGGCCTACATACCGGCCATTGACGCCGGAGCAAAGCTTCTATATGACAAAGACCCTGCAAAAGCTTCGGAGTTTTTAACTGATTTTTCGCATAATGCAGCAGAAAACACATTAAACGACTGGAAACAATTGGGGAATTTCTTGCTTGTAAAATATCTTGATGGCAACGTAAAGAAAGAAAGCAATGGTGAATTTGAGAGGAATGAATGGGGATTTCCTGCAAGTCCGACTAACCCCGAATATCCCGATAAATGGAAAGAAACATTAATAGAAGAGACGGGGGAAAAGTTTATTTATAAGGATAAGTAACAAAAAGCCTTAATCAGGACTTGTTAGAAAGAAGGCGCGGAAGGATTAATCATTTTCTTCCAATCCGTCCATTTCCTCAACCCTAACAACCTTATCTATTCCCTTTATTTTTCTCAAATCTTTTATTAGACTATTCAAATCGCTGGTATTGTGAATATATAGATCAATATACCCTTGAAAAACCCCATCATGAGAATCGAAATAAATGGTTCTCATATTAACATCCAAGTCTTTAGAAATAATTGTAGTAATCTCGTTTACAAGTCCAATTGTATCTATTCCTATAAGTTTAATTCTGGTTAAAAAAGACAGCACCTTTTGTGTTTTCCATGAGGCAGAAACTACCCTATCACCAAAACTCGACATAAGTTTTATGGCATGAGGGCATTTAGTTTTATGTATTGTAATTGTATCATTGTGATTAATAAAACCCATTACCTCGTCGCCTGGAATAGGATTACAACACTTGGCAATACTAAAATTTTGTTCGTCAACATCATCCTCAATAAGAATTTTATTCTGCTTAGTTTTTTGTTCAGGAGTTTCTTCTCTTCTTCTTCTATTAGCACTTCTTCTAGTGAGTTGAATTTGCCAATATCTTATAAGCTTGTTCTTTGATTTTTTTGAAATTACCTTCTTAACATCTTCTAAATCAATCAATCCTCTTCCCACCATTCTAAACAATTCATCCTTTGATCTTACATTAAAGCCGGGAACAAGTTTCTTATAAATAGAAGAAGAAATAGGGTAATTCAGTTCCTTAAGTTTTGTTTCAAGCATTTCTTTTCCTTTGGCCAAATTCTCTTTCCTTTCGTCCTTACAAGATTTTTTAATATTTGTTCTGGCCTTTGGTGTTATTGCAAAATCGAGCCATTCACGTTGTGGGCTTTGTTTATCGGAGGTAAGGATTTCCACTTGGTCGCCACTTCGCATTTCGTGACTTAAAGGAACTAGTTTATGATTTACCTTAGCTCCAATTGCTTTTGATCCAACTTGAGAATGAATTTCATAAGCAAAATCTATTGCTGTAGCACCTTTTGGTAATCTTTTTAAATGGCCTTGGGGTGTAAAAATAAAAACTTCTGAAGTATAAAGGCTCATTTTAAATTCATCCAGAAACTCAATAGCGTCGGCTTCAGGATTTTCCAACATTTCTCTAATTTTTTTTATCCATTTGTCTAATTCCGATTCATTATCTGATTCACCCTTATATTTCCAATGTGCTGCATAACCCCTTTCAGCAATTTCGTCCATTCTTTTCGAACGAATCTGAACCTCAACCCACCTACCATCGGGTCCCATTACAGTGGTATGCAAAGCCTCGTAACCATTTGCTTTAGGAGTACTTACCCAATCTCTCAGCCTATCAGGATTTGGTTGATAAATATCAGTAATTAATGAATAAATATTCCAACACTCTGTTTTTTCAGTAGCCTGTTTTTCCGATTCAAAAATAATTCTTATTGCAAAAATATCATAAACCTCTTCAAATGGAACATTTTTGGTCTGCATTTTTTTCCAAATGGAATAAATTGACTTCGGTCTGCCGGTTATATTAAATTTAACATCGCTTTCTTCTAATTTTTGTATTATTGGCAATGAAAATTTATTAATGTAAGCCTGTCTTTTCTTTTCACTATCCTTTACTTTTTGAAGAATTTCGTTATATACTTGAGAATGATCGTACTTCAGACTAAGATCTTCCAATTCTGTTTTTATTGCATATAAACCCAAACGATGGGCAAGAGGAGCATATAGAAAAAGTGTTTCACTGGCAATTTTAATCTGTTTATGCTTTGGCATAGCATCCAGTGTTCTCATATTATGCAAACGATCGGCAAGTTTAATTAAAATTACCCTAACATCATCAGAAAGAGTCATTAGCATCTTTCTAAAATTCTCAGCCTGCAAAGAAGATTCCTGGTCGAAAATACTTGAAATTTTTGTTAGCCCGTCAATTATGGAAGCAATTTTTGGATCGAACATTCTTTCAATATCCTCCAGAGTATAATCTGTATCCTCAACAACATCGTGTAAAAGAGCACAGGTAACGGATTTTGAACCAAGCCCAATTTCGCTTCCAACAATTTTAGCAACAGCAATTGGATGAATAATATATGGTTCTCCGGTTTTCCTGCGCATTTCCTTATGAGCCTCAAAAGCAAGATCAAAAGCTTTTTTTATCATTTCTCTAGCCGGTTCAGGCTTGCAACGAGGACAAACATCCAACATTTCCTCGTACAATATCTCAATTTCCCTAATTTCTTCTTCTGTAAGATTTGCCATAAAGTAATGAAATGTATTAGCGCATTTTTTTTGAAAGTATTAAAAAAACCAAATTTCACAAATTTACAAAGGCTTTGTATATAAACAAACAAATTTTTGTAATGTGTTTATTATTGGAATAAGAGATTAGCTTTCAAAAAAAATATTGAAAACTTTATGAACTTTAAGCCTTATAAACCATGGCATTAATACTCATTCCTGCTCCAACTGAAGCGAAGATTAAATACTCGCCTTTATTTATGGTATGATTATCTATTTTATTTTTGAAAACCAAATCTAATAAGGTTGGAACGGTGGCAACAGAGGAATTTCCTAACCAATCTACTGTCATTGGCATTATATGTGGTGGTATTTCAGGTATTTCACATAGCTGATAAAGTCTTTTCAAAATGGCATCATCCATTTTTCCATTTGCCTGATGAATAAACACTTTGCTTATTTCTCCTAGATTTACATTGCACTTCTCCAAAGAAGCTTTAATAGCTGAAGGCACTGTTTCCAATGCATATTGATACAACTTTCTTCCTGACATTTTTAAATATAATTCATCTCTATTTTCCAGCTCAGGATTGTAAGAACCACCCATGTATAACATTGTGGAATGATAAAAAGTATCGGTCCGAGTATTATGAGCCAAAATACCTATAGGCTTATCAGATTCAATGGCCTCTAATACAATTGCTCCTGCTCCATCGGCATAAAGCATGCTGTCGCGGTCGTGAGGATCTGAAACCCTTGAAAGTACATCGGCTCCAATTACTAAAATTCTTTTTGCATCGCCAGATTTAATGAAGTAATCTGCCTGAATAACACCCTGTAACCAACCAGGGCATCCAAAATTAATATCGTATGCTACAGTTGAGGGGTTATGTATTTGCAAAAAATATTTAACTCTTGCAGCAATACTGGGAACAATATCGGTTCTTCTGTTTAATTCTTTAACATCGCCAAAATTGTGAGCAACAATAATATAATCTAAAGATTCTTTATCAATTCCCGAGTTTTCTATTGCATCCTTTCCTGCCAAAAAAGCAATATCGGATGTTACCTGATCATCAGAAACATAACGCCTTTCAGAAATTGTTGTAATTTTTTGAAACGTATCAATAATTTCATTACCCGACTTTTCTACAAGTTTTCCATCCTCATCATAAAACTTTGTATTTAGAAAAGCATTATTATCTACATTCACAGTGGGCAGATAACTACCCGTTCCTATTATCTTACTGTAAATCTTACTGTCCATACTATAAATAAAATTTAAAACCCAATAATGACGGTACTTTTGCATTTTCTCCTAAATAAGAAGAAAAAGCGAAATCATTGGAAACATTCCCACAAAGATAGGCTAATAAAATATGGCTAGAAAATTTTTTATCAAAATAATAGTCTATTTAGAGACTAAAAATATCATGGTTATTCACAATAAAGGGTCAGGGTTTTATTTCACTAAGAAGTCTAAAAGAAAAAAAATAGATAGTTTTCTTGCAGCTACTTATTATTTGAACTATTAAAATATTAAATAACTTTGCACTAATAAATCATGATTTTCGGAAAAATAAAATATCTAATGGAGAAATTCAACTTAATAATAATAGGTTTACTTATAATATTATTTGGCTGTAATCAAGATAATATCAATAAGAAAAAACAAGAAACTGTAAAAAGTAAAACAGACACATTAGTTCATAAAAATAGCGATAGTATTAGTATAAATGAGCCTACACAAGAGCCTGCAGACACTTTACTAACTGATATAGAATCTTTCTCAGATAATTTTATTTTCGAAATAGTCTATGCCTGTGAAAATAACTTTTTCCAAAAAAAATTCTACAATTGTCCCAAATGTTACCTAAGATATGAAGCTATAAAAGCACTAATTAAATCTTCAAACGATTTCAGAAAAATTGGTTATAAAATAAAACTTTTCGACTGTTTCAGGCCTTTTAAAGTTCAGGAAGAAATGTGGAAAACACTTCCAGACAGACGTTATGTAGCTAATCCTCAAACCGGAGGATCTATACACAATAAAGGTGCGGCAGTAGATTTAACCCTAACAGACTTAAGCGGAAAAAACTTAGATATGGGAACGGAATTCGATTATTTTGGTCCTGAATCTGCACATTCTTATTCAAATATTGATACAATATGTATTTATAACCGAAGGATTTTGAAAGAAATAATGGAAAAAAACGGATTCAAATCGCTTGAAAGTGAATGGTGGCATTATACTTATATTTCAAAAAACAAATATAAAAATGCCAATAAAATATTTGAATGTAATTAGTCTTTGCAATAAAACTATCTTTTCAAACCAAAGAAATTCACTATAACAAATCAGACAAAGAAAAGGCTGAATAAGATAATTCAGCCCATTTATTTTTCTTAACCAAAATATTACTCTATTTCAAAAACACTTCCGCTGTTAAGTAAATCGTCCATGTTTTTTATTTTCGAATTAGCCTTAGCATACTCAACCTGATCAGTAAGCATATCTTCATATACAGTACAGTCATAAGATCTAATAACTCCCATTGCAACAGGATATTCAGGTCGTTTTAGTCTAGCAAGCATAAAATGCACATTTGGATTTGAACATTTGGCATCATGAACCAAAATATCTTTCTCTGTTATTCCATTCTCACCAATCTTAACAACCTCCATACGGTTATTAACAATCATAAGACCTTTATCACGCTCGTTACCAAAAATCATTGGTTTTCCATGCTCCAAATATATTTGATGTTCATTTTTCACATCTTTTCCGGTAATATCTTCATGAACATGATTGTTAAAAATAACGCAATTTTCAAGAACCTCAACAATAGAAGTACCCTTGTGTTTTGCTGCCTTAATAAAAACTTCCTTCATCATCTTTGGATCGGTATCTACAACTCTGGCAAAGAAAGTACCTTGTGCTCCCATAGCCAATTCGCCGGGATTAAAAGCATTTTCTATAGTACCATCGGGGGATGTTTTTGTTTTGCTTCCTTTTGGAGTAGTTGGTGAATACTGACCTTTTGTAAGACCATAAATCTTGTTGTTAAAAATAAGAACATTAATATCAAGATTTCTTCTAATAAGATGAATGAAGTGATTTCCACCAATAGCCATAGAATCTCCATCTCCTGTAACAAGCCACACCTGAATATCGGGGTTTGCAGCTTTTATTCCGGAAGCAATAGGCATTGCTCTTCCATGAAGACTATGAAAACCGTAAGTATTTATATAATAAGGAAATCTGGATGAACAACCAATACCGGAAACAAAAACAACCTTATTTTTTTCTTCAGTTACTTCAGGTAAAGCATTCTGAACCGCTGACAATACAGAGAATCCGCCGCAACCTGCACACCATTTAACAGGATTTGTAACTTTAAAATCCTGACTACTTAATTTATATGTTATTGTATCTGACATGATTATTTCTCCTCCAAAATTTGGTTAAACTTTTCTTTCAATTCAGAAATAAGGAAAGGTAATCCCTGAATTTTGTTATATTGCAAATAATCGAACTGTGGATATTGAGATTGAAGATAACTCTTAAATTGTCCTAAATTCAATTCGCAAACAACAATTCTTTTAAATTTACTAAATACCTCTTCTGTATTTTTGGGAAGTGGTTTAATATAGCTAAATTGAGCTAAACTAATACTCTTACCTTCGTTTTGCAAATCTAAAACAGCAGAACTTAGAGCTCCGTAAGTACCTCCCCAACCAACAACAAGTAAATCGCCCGATTCTTCACCCAATACTTCCTGCTCTGGAATAAAGTTAGCAACTCTCTGAACTTTTTGCTCTCTAATAACAACCATATCTTCGTGATTATATGGATCGTGAGAAACCTCTCCGGTAATATTAGACTTTTCTAGACCACCAACTCTGTGTCGCAAACCATCCTGTCCCGGGAATGCCCAAAATCTGGAAAGTTTTTCTTCATCACGAAGGTATGGTCGGTAGTTTTCATCATTATCTTTTACCTTTGGAGGTATAATTTCAGGAAACTCGGCAATTGGTCTAATTGGCATTAATTCAGATCCGTTTGCAATATATCCATCTGTTAGCAAAATAACAGGAGTCATGTGTTCAACTGACAATTTAGCAGCAATAAAAGCAAAGTCGTAGCATTTTGCTGGAGTTGTAGCAGCAACTACAATGCAAGGACTTTCGCCATTTCGGCCATAAAGAGCCTGCAATAAATCCCCCTGTTCCGGTTTTGTTGGAAGACCCGTTGCAGGACCTGAACGCTGCACATTTACAATAACAATTGGTAATTCTGTAATTACGGCAAGACCAATTGCTTCAGATTTTAATGCCAAACCCGGACCTGAAGTAGATGTAGCAGCAAGGTGACCAGCAAAACTTGCACCTATTGCCGAGCAAATACCTGCAATTTCATCCTCAGCCTGAAAGGTTTTTACTCCAAGCTTCTTCATATTACTTAACTCTTGCAGTATTTCTGTTGCAGGAGTAATAGGATATGAACCCAAAAATAGAGGTAATCCCGATCTTTCTGAAGCTGCAATTAACCCCCAAGCAGTGGCAACATTTCCGGTAATATTTCTAAATTTTCCCTTACGATTTTTTAAAGGGTTAACCATAAAGGTAGTCGACATAGCCTCAATGGTTTCGGCATAATTAAAACCAGCTTTTAATACTTCAAGATTAGCTTTTACCAAATCAGGTTTTTTTGCAAACTTATCTTTAATAAAATCTAAGCCAATATTAATATCACGATTAAATAGCCAGTAAAGCATACCCATAACAAACTGATTTTTTGTCTTATCAGCAGTTTTATTATCAATTCCTAATGCCAAATCATTAACTGTGGCTCTTGTTAAACTGGAAATTGGTGCTTTAACAATGTTAAACCCATCAAGAGTTCCATCACTCAAAGGATCATCAATAAATTCAGCCTTTTTATAACTCTTATTGTCGAAATTATCTATATCAATAATTATTGTTGCACCCTGCTTAACCCATTTCATATTTGTTTTTAAGGCAGCTGGGTTCATTGCTACAAGCACGTCGGCCAAATCGCCGGGAGTTTTAATCTCCTTATTTCCAATGTGTACCTGAAACCCGGATACACCTGATACTGTACCTTGTGGAGCCCTAATTTCTGATGGATAGTCGGGGAAAGTTGACAAATCGTTGCCAAACAATGCAGAGTTATCAGAAAACTGTGTTCCTGTAAGCTGCATGCCATCACCGGAATCTCCGGCAAATTTTACCACAACTTCTTCAAGTTCAATAATGTTTTTTTTCGTCATGATTAGTGATTGATATTTTATGTGCGGTTCTTAATAATATGTTTGTAATTAAATAATTAGAATTTGTCAATACATTAATATTACTTAAATGTAAAATTAAACCTTTTTACATTAAGATTTCAAATAAAATTTAGTTTTTTAAACATGATTTTTTAGCACATAAAAAAACCGTCTCAAAAATTGAGACGGTTCGCATTGTCTATGGAAAACTGGTTACAAAGCACCTTCATCATAGGCTTTTTCTCCATGAATTGAGAAATCAAGACCTGAATCTTCGTCATTATCAGACACTTTTACACGCACAAAGTAGTTAATTACCACCAACATAATATAAGTAAACAAGAATGCATAAACAGAAGCTCCCAATACAGCTCCAACTTGCTTTCCAAAGAAATCAAATTGTCCATCCATTAACCCAATATCGAAGGCAAAAACTCCAAGTAAAATTGTTCCTAAAACACCTCCAATTCCGTGAACACCCCAAACATCAAGAGCATCATCCCATCCAAGTCGGTTCTTTAGCATAACAGCCAGATAGCATACAGCTCCTGCGGCAATACCAATTAACATTGCAGACCATAATGGAACAAAGCCTGCAGCAGGGGTAATGGTAGCAAGACCCGCAACTGCACCTGTTAAAAGCCCAACAAATTTTGGTTTCCCGGTATGTGTCCATTCTATTATTAACCAAGTAATTGCAGCAAAAGAAGCAGCAACATCGGTATTTAGAAATGCCAAGGTTGAAATATTATTTACATCGAGAGCTGATCCTGCGTTAAATCCGTACCAACCAAACCAAAGCAGTCCTGTACCAATTGCTACTAATGGAATGCTGTTTGGTGGAGATTTTAGATCCCTTCTTTTTCCAACATAAATTACGGAAGCCAATGCTGCAAAACCTGCTGTTGCATGAACTACAATACCACCGGCAAAGTCGAGAACACCCCATTCTGCAAGTAATCCACCACCCCAAACCATGTGAACGAAAGGATAATAAACAAATATTTGCCAGAATATAAGGAAAATAAGATAAGATTTAAATGTAACTCTGTTTACAAATGCACCGGTTATTAGAGCAGGAGTAATAATTGCAAACATCATTTGGTAAGCAACAAAAATGTATGTTGGATATTTTCCCCCGGCTCCATCATACATATCCATAAAAGTCAATCCATTTAAGAAAGCTAAATCAAAATTACCAATTACTCCGCCTTCACCTCCGGAAAAACAAAGTGAATAACCAATAGCAATCCACAATATTGTAGTAATACCCAGAGAAACAAAAGTTTGCATCATAATGCCCAAAATATTTCTCTTTCCTGCCAAACCGCCATAGAAAAATGCCAGACCCGGAGTCATTAGCATTACAAGGCTAGTGCAGATAATTAAAAAAGTTGTTGATCCTGTATCCATTTTTTTGAGTTTTAAGTTATAAGTATTTAGTTATAAGTTTTGAGTTTTGAGTTAGTTTAGAAACTTATTCCGGCCACTAGAAAAATCTTTTCTGTTTGAGGGTTAGTAATAAAAGACATAGAGAACGGTAAACTAAAGGTTTCAGTAATCTTAATTTCCTTCTCGTGTTTAATTCCAATATTTACAAAACCCATATAGTTTCCATAAAGTCCACTTTCGCCGCGATCTAAATCGGGTGCAAGCAAATTAAATCCTGCTACTAACTCCAAATTCTTGAATTCATATCCAAGCTCAATATAAGTTGAATATTGAATGTCAGCAGTTGGTATGCCGAATTCATCATTTTTTACAGCATCTGCTCCATAAAAAATTGTAGCTACCATTAAGCTTAAAGGAAGTTTTTCCGTTCCATTGTATTTTGCAGATAATTCAAATAAATGACCGGTACTCTCTTGTTTATAAACAAAATAAGAATCATTACCTGAAAGTTCATTTGGAAAGAAATAGTCGGTAAACATTAAAGTAAACTTTTTTCCAAAATCGTAACTAACATAGATATCAGCCTCTTGAATTCCGGGAAGATTAGTGGCATAGGCTCCCCAAGTTCCAATCGTTAGATTACCTTTAGCATATTCCAAGGTTGGCTGAATACTTGGAGATCCACCAAAATCTGTTCCTCTCCAAACATATCTACTCATAATATCGGCACCGGAGCTAAAAGGAGACTCTTTTTCTTCTTCCTGAGCCAAAACAGGTTGAACGAAGAAAGCTGCTAGAAACACAGCATAAATAATAAAACTTGATTTTTTCATATTGAAATACTTTGGTTAATAAATAAAAGCCAAAGTTTTTCAAAAAGCTTAAAACATACAATTCGTCAGTTACTGAATTATTTTAAGGGAAACACGTATTTTTAATTAGATTTTAGGAAATGTTGGTTATTTTATTCTTAATGGCAAATTTTACCAATTCAGCAACACTGTTAATTTCAAGTTTCTGCATTATATGTGTCTTATGCGATTCAACTGTTCTTACACTAATAAATAGACTGTCTGCAATTTGCTGATTTCCAACACCATCAACAACTAAAGATAATATTTCCTTTTCACGTTTTGTTAGCAAATCCAATCCATTTTTCTGTTCAGATTGAGTTCTTTTTGCTTTAGTTAGGTAAGAATTCAGCATTATTTCAGACACTTCATTACTATAATAATCTCTACCCTCCATTATTGTTTTAATTGCCAATAACAAATCCTGTTTTGTAGTATTTTTTGGAAGGTAACCGGAAGCTCCCGAATTAATGGCACTTAAAATATATTCTTCATCGGTATACATTGAAAGAATTAGCACTTTAATATCAGGATATTTTTCCTTTAATCTTTTTGTAACTTCTATACCACTCATTTCAGGCATAGCAATATCCATTATTACTAAATTAACTAACTCTTTTTCAAGCAGATTAAATAATTGAAAACCTGAATCAGCTTCACCGCAAATTTTGATAAAAGTTTCTTTTTCAATTAATGATTTAATTCCTCCTCTTACCAAACTATGGTCGTCAACCAAAATAATTTTAATCTTTTCCATATAACAAATTTTCTTTTGGAATTCTAATAGTAATTATTGTTCCAATTCCAATTTTTGAATTAATGTCAAACTTACCGTTTAACAAACTAACTCTTTCTTTAATATTTATTAATCCATTTTTTGGAATCATGTCATAAAGATAAGTTTTATAATCGAATCCTTTTCCATTGTCTTCAATAGTTAAAATTAATTCTTCCTGTTCGAAAAACAGTTGAATAGAAACTTCTTTAGCATCAGCATGTTTTACAATGTTACTTAATCCTTCCTGTATAATTCTAAAAATAAATACTTTAGAGTAATCAGAAATCTCTTCGCACATTTTTTCACCATCAAAAAGAATATTAATACCCATTTGTTTTTGAATTTCCAAGCTCAACTTAGCTAAGGTTTTTATTAATCCGAATTCTTTTAATATTGAAGGCGAGAGATTATTAATAATATTTCTTGTTTCTTGAATCGTAGTATCAATAAGGTTTATGAGATGTTCATAGTCAGAATTTACCTCTTTATCTCTGCAGTTGCTCATATTTTCGAGTTTCAGTTTCATTGCAATAAGAGTCTGACCAAGTCCATCATGTATTTCTCTTGAAAGCCGCTGCCTTTCAATCTCTTGTCCTTCAATCATTGCTTTAAGTCCAAATTGTCTTTCCTTTATAATTTCCTTTGTTTGAATTTCAATTTGTTTAGTCATTTTGTTAAAAGAATCCGATAATTCTCCTAATTCGTCGGTTCTATTAACACTAAGAATTGTTGAATAATTACCGACAGCCACATTATTGGCAGCTTTATTTATTTTTACAATAGGGTCTGAAATTTTACCTGCAACATAGAATGAGAAAACAAAAATTACTAAAGCAATTAAGAGGCTTATTAATATTATTCTATTTCTTATTGAATAAATTGGAATCATTGCTTCTTCCAAATCAATTTCGGAAAGAATTGCCCAGTCTAGTCCGTCAATTCTTAATGGACTATAAGAACTAAGCACTTCAATTCCTCTATAATCCGGAAAAACATCGAAACCGGTCTTACCATATAGGGCTCTATTCACACCATTTGTTTTCACTTCAATTTCGAGTTCAGAATTATTTAAAAACCTTGAAGTACTGCGCATAAGAAAATCTTTACCCACAAGATATGTCTCTCCCGATTCGCCCATTCTGTAATTAGGGTTATTATCAAGCAGAATTCTATTAAGTGCATCAACGCTAAGGACTACAATAAAAACTCCCAAAACTGAATCTTGTTTAATAACGGGGGCTCCCAAAATAAGCAAGCTTTTGTTATCAATCTGTTTAAGATCTTCGAAATGAATTTGTTTATCCTTCAATATCTTATCAACAATTCCTTCATATAAAACCAAGTCTTTGCTTAAAAATAAGGTATTTTTATTTTTTAGAAATGAAATTGAGTTAGTATCGGCGACAAGAAGAATTTTTTCATAATTAATTTCCTCATTTATAAAATATTGAAGAAATTCACTATAGAAAGAGTCAAATTTATTTTTGATATTCCCATTAAAATAAGGATTTCTTAAATCTTCAAATATGCTAATAAGATTTGGTGAGATTGTTATTATTTTAAGATCTCGTTTTCTATCGGCAAAGAATTTCTCAACCCTATATTGCTTTTCAATTCTAACGGAAGATAATTGATTATGAGTTCTTTCCAAAAGAGCTTCTTTAGCGTTATAATAATAAAAAGCAGAAATTACAAATTCAACAATTACTCCCAGAAGAAGGAAAATTAGTACAAGTTTTTCTCTTATTAATATTCGCTTTTTCACTTTTTAGATAAAAAAAGGCTGCCAAAATAAGACAGCCTTAGTATTAATTAAAAAACAGATTATACTGTTTGAATAGTTTTTACAACTTCCATTCCTCTAGTTATTGCCTTTTCATTAAGTGGCACAAGGTGATGATGACGGGAAGGAAGTGATTTCTTAAGCCCTTTTATTACATTTTCCATAATAACAATGGGTTTAAGTTTTAGATAAGCGCCAAGAACAATCATATTGAAAGTTTTGGTCGATTCCATTTTTGCTGCCTCTTCTGCACCTTCAACCTGATAGATATTGATATCTTTTCTGCTTGGATGTTTTATAATACCATTTGGATCGTATAGCAAAGTACCGCCTTTCTTTACAGTAGCTTCAAATTTATCCATTGATTGTTGATTTAGCAAAATGGCTGTATCATATTCATTAAGTATTGGTGAGCTAATACGATCGTCGCTTAAAATTACCGTAACATTTGCAGTTCCTCCGCGCATTTCAGGCCCATAAGAAGGCATCCAACTTACTTCCTGGTCTTGCATAATTCCGGAATAGGCAAGAATTTTACCCATTGAGAGCACTCCTTGTCCGCCAAATCCTGCTATAATTATTTCTTCAGTCATAATTCAAAATTTTTATGGTTATTATTCAGGAACTTTAATATCTCCGAGTGGATAATATGGAAACATATTGTCTTCCATCCATTTATTAGCCTGAACCGGAGTCATTTTCCAACCGGAGTTACAGTTTGAAACTATTTCCACGAAGCAGGTTCCTTTTTTTACATTCATTTGGTATTCAAAAGCTTTCTTTAGAGCTTTCTTTGCTTTTCTAACGTTATTAGGAGTATGAACTGCCTGTCTTGTAACGTAATAAGCGCCCGGTAGATTAGCAATTAATTCTGTAATTCTTAATGGATTACCCATAATTGATACATCACGACCAAAGGGACAAGTAGAAGCCTTCATGTTTGGCAGAGTAGTTGGAGCCATTTGCCCTCCTGTCATACCATAAATACCATTATTTATGAAAACAATAAGAATATTTTCGCCACGGTTAATTGCATGAATAGTTTCAGCAGTTCCAATAGCAGCAAGGTCACCATCGCCCTGATACGTAAACACAAAATGATTTGGCATTATGCGTTTAATAGCTGTACCAAGTGCCGGAGCACGACCGTGAGCAGCCTGTTGCATATCAATATTCATAAACTCGTAAGCCAAAACAGAGCAACCAACAGGAGCAACACCAACAGTTTTATCTTGGTATCCCATTTCGTCAATTACTTCCATAAGAATACGGTGTGCAGTACCATGTCCGCAGCCCGGGCAATACGACAAAGCTTTGTCGGTTAGAAGCGAGGTTTTTTTGTAAACCAGATTTTCTTCTTTTACTATATCTTGAAATGTTAGTTCAGCCATGATTAACCTCCTATTAATTTTGTTTCAAGAGCTTTTACGATATCTGAAGGTATTGGAATAATTCCACCCATTCTACCGTAATACTCAACTTTTGTTTTTCCTTCAACAGCCAGTTTGATATCGTGAACCATCTGACCTGCGTTCATTTCTACTGAAAGCATACCTTTAACTTTATCGGCATATTTTCTTATAATTACGCTTGGGAAAGGACTTAAGGTAATTGGTCTAAGTAAACCAACTTTTATTCCTTTTTCTCTTGCGTTTTGAATAGCTTTCTGACAAATACGAGCAGATGAACCAAAAGCCACGAATAAGTATTCAGCATCGTCGCACATAACTTCCTCGAACATAACATCTTCTTCCATTTTCTTGTATTTGGCCTGAAGTTTAAGGTTATGCTCTTCCTGAACATCAGATTGAAGATTAAGAGAAGTAATAATATTTCTTTCTCTATCTGCTGTTTTTCCTGTTGTGGCCCAAGGATGCATTTTAACTACTTCCTCATGAGTCCAACGAGGTTTATACTCGCTAAGCTCTACTTTTTCCATCATCTGACCAATAACACCATCGGAAAGAATCATGGTAGGAGTTCTATATTTAAAAGATAATTCAAATCCTTTTTCAACGAAATCGTACATTTCCTGAACAGAAGCCGGCGCGAGAACAACTAGCTTATAGTCTCCATGTCCCCCACCCTTAACAGCCTGATTATAATCAGATTGAGAAGGCTGAATAGTTCCAAGACCAGGACCTCCCCTAACAACATTAAGTATTAAACCGGGCAATTCGGCTCCGGCCATATAGGAAATACCTTCCTGTTTTAAACTAATTCCGGGACTTGAAGAAGAAGTCATTACTTTTCTTCCGCAAGATGCTCCACCATATACCATATTTATGGCTGCTACTTCACTTTCAGCTTGTAACACTACCATTCCGGTTTTTTCGTAAGGCTTTTCGCCCATCAGATATTCCAAAACTTCCGACTGGGGAGTAATAGGGTATCCGAAATAAGCGTCTGCTCCGGCACGAATAGCAGCTTCTGCTATTGCTTCGTTGCCTTTCATTAATCTTAATTCTTTCGCCATTATTCTTTGTTTTTTTAAATAATTAAGCTATTTGTTTTGCCCTGTAAACAGTAATAACACCATCGGGACAAACAATTGCGCAGTTTGCACATCCAATACAAGCATCAGGGTTTGCCATTTGTGCATAATGATAACCTTTACCATTAACTTCCTTTGCCATGCCGATTACCTCGGTAGGACAAGCACCAACGCACACCTCACAACCCTTGCATTTTTCAATGTCGACTACGATTGCTCCTTTTACTTTTGCCATGATTATTTTTGTTTATATGTTTTATTTCTTAATCTCCAAAGATAAAAATAAAAATTGTACTTCTTTATTGTTTTTGAGATTTTTGCTTACTGTTTTATGGCAGGTGCAACAAAAAAGTTATAATTTGTAAATAATAACTTGTTTTTTATTACAATAACTAATAAACTAATAAACAACTACCTAACTGTAATGTTTGTTAAACATCCTTAATCTATAATCCAAATCTTCAAATTGTGACCTTGATGTTTGTGAAACACAAGCCCTTAAACCTTCAATTCTCTCACTTCCGGTTATTGCCAAAGAAATTGCAGAAACTCCATAGTAAACAAGACGTTCAAGCAATTCAACACCATCCATCCCCGGATAGGAAAAAGTAAAATAAAAACCATCCGCAAGTGGTTTATCCTCGTCCATATCGTAAACTATCTTAAACCCGTTTTCGGTAAAGATTTTCTTCATAATCTTAGCTCTCTCTCCGTATTCCCTAACATCTTCCACAAAGTTAAAAGAACCATCATTTGCCGCTTTCAGCATTGCAGCCAAGGCATATTGCGCAGAATGAGAACATCCTGAAGATAAAGAATATACAGCTCCGTAAATCATTGCGTAACCAAAAGAATCCGATTTAAAATATCTTAGCAAATCCGGATATTTCCTCGAAAACAATTTATTGGAAATAACCATCATTCCAACCCTTTGGCCTGCGTAAGAAAATGCCTTAGAACTAGAAATTAATAGCATGAAATTGTCTGTGTAATTGGCAATTGTTGGTTGATATGGAGGAACTCCGGGTTTTGATAAATCGTTACGAAAATCCATCGCAAAATATGCCAAATCTTCTACAACAATTACATCATATTTATTTGCCAATTCAGCAATTATTTTTAATTCGGTTTCTGTAAAGCAAATCCATGACGGGTTATTTGGATTGGAATACAAAATCATGGATATATTGCCCTTACTTAGAAAACTTTCAAGTTTTTCTTTTAATTTTTCTCCCCTATAATTATAAACATCAAAACCCTCGTACTTCATTCCAAGTACATTAAGCTGCTGTTTCTGAACAGGAAAACCCGGATCTATAAACAATACTGTGTCTTTCTTAGCATTAGATCTTCCGGCCACCAAATATGTTGCAAAAGCTCCTTGCATAGAACCAACTGTTGGTATACAGTTTGCCGAATCTACTTCAATATTCATGAAATTCTTTACAAACCTTGAAATCTCAACTTTCAAATCTGCAAAACCTTCTATCATTGGATATTTAGCAGCAACACCTTTACGTAGAGCCGCAATTTCAGCTTCGGTACCTACGGCAGAGGGTTCCAAACCCGGAACACCCATTTCCATGCGAATATATTTATCGCCGGTTTCTTTTTCAATTTCGTTTACAAGCCTAACAATTTCTCTAATTGAAGCTTTTCCTACTGATGGTAATCCCGATGCCTTAATCTTTTGCTGTACGGTATTAAAGTCAATTGGAGTTTCTTTGGATTTTAAAACAACCTCGCTCATGTTTTGATGGTTTTAATTAATAAACTCCACAATAATACTAAATCTTTACGATTTTCAACAATCAAAAAAGATTTTTCAAAACAGGTTTTGTTGAAGGATAGTTTGATGCCCTTTCCTATTTTTTATAATTTATCAAACCGTTTGTCGTTTTTTCGTTTGTCGCTTTTTCATAATTAACGAGTTAATTTAAAACTCAAAACCATTTATTGTTGGTTTCTAAAACTACCATTTTCTTTGATCCATATAGGTTAAAACCCATTGCTATGATTTATAATCCTTCATGGTTAAAATTGAAATAACCATCAAATTTCCAAAAAAATTCAACTGGACGGATTCAAACTATCAGACTATCAAAAAAAAAACTCTACTTTTTTCTAGTCCATTCCTCAGTTCTTCCTAATAGTGTTACCCCCACATATCCTCTCAAATCCATATTATCTTTGTCGACTAACTTAAGAGTCCCTGAATAAACATTACCGGATTCAGGATCGTAAACTTTACCTCCTTTCCATGTTTGTGTTTTTTCTTCAAAAACAAAGCCTTTCATAAAAACAATCCCTTCAATTGGCCTGGTTCTTAATTTCTCAACGGGGTTTTTTGAATCGAGTTTGCCTCTCTCCTTTTCATTTACCCAAATTATTTTTCCGTAGTACTTATTTTCCTTC
>JAFGXD010000183.1 GCA_016936815.1 Bacteroidales bacterium | reverse complement strand
TATAAAGAAATAATAATATGCCAGAAACAAATAGCTTCACACCGAAATTGAGTAGAATAATTACTAGTTCACTTGGTGATAGTATTGAATTTTTAGGTGATATTTCAATACCATTTGATCAAATCTTTGGTTCTTGTAATATTTACAATTTTCTTCAGCATGAAAGTCCTACAGGTCATTTAAAATATATAAGATTTAATGCTTTTTCAAGTGAGCAATCAAAATGGGAAATTCCGGGTACAGGTGTCTTTGTCTTAATAAACCCAACAGTTTTAGAGGGAATGACTGTGACATATATTCAACGTTGGAAAATACTTGAATATATCCCTGACTTTAAACCTAATACAATTGCAGAAACTGGGCTTGCCTATTTACATGCCTTAATGGATATTTTAGGTATAGATGAGGAATTTATTTTACAAGCGATTGTTGAAACTTTTTATTTACCTGAATTTGACCCGAATGATCCAACAATTGAATCAATTGACCCAATTGATTATATTGAGACTTTTGTAAATGACATTAATGATGCATTTGCTTCTACCGATTTTTACGTAAATATAACAGATTTTAGTAATATTGATTTTTTAGATTTATTTGATGCAATAATATTTGCTGAAACAAGCGGCACTAAATTTGCAGATGTTGTTAAATACTTCATTGAGGATTCCAAAGAAAAATTAGGGCAAATCTTAAGAAAACTTGCTGATAGAATTAATACAAAGTCCTTGCTTAGCCTGTTACTTCCAGATTTTTCAATAACTATTGAAAATGCTAGTGTTGGTTTGGAGTTTCCAAGGTCTGTGCTTACACCGGTTGATCCGGCAACAGGAGAAATAATAAACAATCCAAATGTGAAATCAGTAATGTCTTTTGAAGTTGGTTCATTTGGATTTAGCACAATTTTTGGATTAGATTTTCCAGACCAAGAATTTGAAGTACTTTTAACACCTTCTATAATAACTAAAGGAGGTTTTTCTTTGTATGTAGAAAACATTAAAATAGATTTAAGCAGAAAAGATAATATACCAGAAGCAATACAAGACGGTAGACCAGTTGATTTTGTTGGTGTTTTTGCTGAAAGAATTACATTAGGCTTACCTGAAAAGTGGTTTAAACAGGAATCTGGAGCTACATTGGGTATATATGGCGAGAAAGTTATAATTGGAACAGGCGGTTTTTCTGGAATTTTTGGTCTCAAAGCACTTGGAGGTATTAACCCGCCTCCATCAGGTTCAGAATTAGTATTTAATCTTAATGGAACAAATGATCCACAAAAAGGGTTTCAATTAAAATTTAATAAGTTCTTTGTAAAAATTGAAAGGAATTCAATACTTGAGTCTGAGATTTTAGGAAAGTTTGTTTTGCCAGGAAATTTACTAGGCGGATCAAGTAGTCCAGTCGAAATTGATATTATTGCACATTTTTATGAAGATGGTGACTTTAGTATTACAGCTTCAACAGACACTGGATATTCAGCAGTAATTACTGACGTTCTGGAAATAAAAATGCATGAGATTGAAATTGGAAGAGAGGAGGGTGAAGTGTATCTCGAAACAAAGGCTGAACTTAAAATTCTAGATTCTACAATAAGTCAATATATTCCCGACCCAATTCAAATCAAACGTCTTAGAATTTGGGATGATGGTAGGATTGAGTTTTCCGGTGGAGGAAGTATTGTATTGCCAGAACCAAAATCCCTAAAAATTGGACCGGCTGAAATTTCTGTAACAGCATTACATATCGGTTCTCATGAACAGTTTCATGGAGGACAAATGAGAAAGTATGCATATATTGGCTTCGATGGCGGTTTGAATATTAACCCCGGTGGAGTAGATGCAAGAGGTGATGGTATTAAGTTCTATTTTACAATTGATAATGATCCTCCAACCAAACCGTTGCATTTCTTTATCCGCATAGAAAGTATTGCCATCGATTTGATTATTCCCGGTAGTGCCACACCGGAAACAGCCGCTGTATTATTGTCAGGATACTTATCAATGAAAGAACCTAGTGGGTCTAATCCTGATCAGGGACAAGAATATACCGGAGGCGTAAGTATTTCCCTTCCAAAAGCAAATATTGCAGGCAGCGCAGCAATGAGCATGAATCCAAAAATTCCTTCGTTCTTAATTGACCTAAGTTTAGAATTACCTGTTCCAATAACTTTAGGCCCTACCGGTTTGGGAATATATGGTTTCAGGGGATTGTTAGGACAAAGATATGTAGCGAGTAAGGAGGAAATTGGAGCCTATAATTGGTGGGATTATTATAAGAAAAAGGTTTCTCCTTCGTATAGGGAGGGCATTCAACCTGAAAAATTTGCGCAGGAAAACGGATTTTCTGTGGGTGCAGGAGCTTCAATTTCTACAGTTGAACCAAGTGGAAAAAAGAAGGCCTTTACCAGTAAGATTTTCTTTATGCTTTCTTTACCTGAAGTATTATTAATACAAGGTCAAGCCGCTATTGTAAAAGAGAGAATAGGCTTAGATACAACATCAGACCCTCCTTTTAGTGCAATGTTGGCAATTGATAGTTCTTCAATTACTACCGCATTTGGTGTAAATTATAGAATACCTGAAGAAAACGGAAAAATTTTACAATTAGATGCTCTGCTCGAAATGGGTTTCTTTTACCACGATGCAGATGCCTGGTATATTAATGTTGGTACAAAGACAAATCCGGTTCAAGGGAAAATATTTAAGGATATTTTTAATATTAATGCATATTCTTATCTGCAATTATACTCAGGTGGTATTGATGCAGGTGCCGGAATATCATTTTACAAAAAAGCAAAAGCGGGACCGCTAAAGGCAGAACTTTCAGCTTATATAGATGTTTATGGCAAGATTAACTTTGTACCGGTTCAAATTGGTGCAGGATTAAGTTTGGGAGGATCAGCTTCACTTACTATTTGGGGATTTGGACTTACACTTTCGGCTGCTGCCTCTATTGCTGCAGAAATACCAAAACCTTTTGTTGTTTCGGGCTCTGTTAAGGCATGTATTAGAGTACTCAAAAAAGATAGGTGCATAAAGTTTGGATTTACATGGATAATTGATGGTACTGTAAATACTGATGAAATTCTTTTGCATCAAATTGGCGCCGGAGCTCTTGCCAGAAATGTAATGTCTAATGAAACTTTCTCAATTTATTCAACTAGCAATACCACCGGAAGCGCCCCTTCTGCAACAAGCATCCCAATAAGTTGTGTAATTCCTGTTGATTCAAAAATTGATATAGAATTTCTTAAGCCGGTTGACACAAGTGATACGTCTAATTTTGGGAATTTAACAACACTTTTCGAGAAAAACACCGAACAAGTTCCAAAAAAGAAAGGGAAATTAGAACCTGTTAAACATACTTTTTCTGTTGAGGAGGTTAGTATTTTCTATCATAATGGTTCTGCCTGGCAACCATATAATGTGTTTGAAGCAATAAGACCTGAAGATACAAATATTATTGTTACTCCCCCATCTTTACCAAATTATGGGTATTGGCAATTAGATTCAGCCGGTAAAGTTAACAAACTTAGCGTTTTAGCAAGAAGCCCCTTGGAATGGCTAAGAAACGGGAGTTCCGTTCCTGATCTTGGTTTGTTTAATATTAATACACAATCGGCAATTTTCTGTCCAAATGAAACAGTAAATCCGATTTGTATTAATTTCGATAATTACCCCAATAATCAAGTTCCGGTAAATGTTATATCAAATCATGATGGAATGTGGTTTCGACTTGTTGGTGCTGAAGGCCCTGTTTCACCAATTTCAAATCCATTTGGTTTAAATAACGCATTAGTGCTATCGCCGGATAATTACTTGGAAATATATTTTTCTGAACCGGTTGCTTTAACAAAATTACGTTTGCTTACTAAAACACCTACTGTTAAAGTTTCATATTACAGAAGAGTTGAAACCGGCAGTTTCGATATAAATAATATTGCAATTTATTCATACAATTTGGTAATATCGTTAGTTATTCCATTGTCGGGTTTGATTTTTCCGATTGAATATGAAGACCAGAATAATCCTATTGATAAAATTATAATAGAACCTGACAACACATGTAATATTGATTGCTTAGATTTTGAAACAGAAATGTCAGCCTATGTTACTGATGCAATACAAGAATTGGTAAATCAACAAACCATTCTTGCCGATGAGATTGCTGACCATGAATATTATTGTGCAAATTCAACCGACCCGTTTTTTGCAGGACAAAGTTGCGTCTTGGCTTCTATGAAAGAGCAGCAAATTATTGAAATACAAACGTTAATTGATTTGTTGAACGATTATTCTTCATCTTCAATGTCTTGTTTTTTATTACAAGAAAACGGAGATAAAATACTTCTTGAAAGTGGTACAGAAAGCATTCTTCTTGAAGAGCAAACTTGTTGCGAGGGAGTTTATCCTTGTGGTGCTTATGTGTTTAGTGTTTGTTGGCAAACTCTAACTGAATATGCTGTTCCCGATATAAGTGAATGGAATGAAACCTATGAGACCGTTACTGCAATGATACAAGCAATGTCTCAAACCGTAGAACCAATTTGGAGGCCAAATGGAACCTATTTAATCAAAATTAAAACAAAAGATGCTGTTACTGTGAATGAAACACCACAAGGCATATCTCCTGAATATAATTATCCAAGATATTATTATTATGGTTTCCATACAAAAGGGCCTTTAGGACATTTCCATCAGTATGACGCAAGACCTGTTGATAATAATGGATATGTGGCTTTGGAAGCTGCCGGAAAAGAAGATGAATATAAATTATCTAAGCTGAAAAATTATATTGATGTAAAACGTTCTTACCCGAATGCGGATGGGAATATTGTTGATGCAAAACCTTTGTTTTACAGGGAACCAAAGATAAGAATGTTGTTTAAATACCCTTATGTATATACAATGTTCTCAAATTTGGCAGATTATGGAGGAATGTCAACTGTTCAAACATCTTTAGATATAACTATTAAAGACCCACAAGAACCGGATTTAATACCTTATGCCGAAACACAGTGGAGTGTTACGGAAGCTCCAATTACAGGAGTTGATGTTGAGGTATTAAATAATTTTATGGAAAACGGGCAAAATTGTGTTCAGGCTACCGAATTTGAACAATTAAATATTGGAATGTATGCTGATATTCTCAATTTAAAACCATCAAAATTGTATTCTGCCATATTTAATGTAAAATATAATAATCATACTCTTGAGCCTGAATCTGTTGAGGTACATAGATATAATTTTCAAACATCGAGATATGCCTGTTTTAGAGAGCAGGTTTTAAGTTATTTGGAAATAGAAGAAGAAATGAACTTATGCGAAGAAGTAGATTTGAGTATTGTAACAATAATAAAAGAAGCAGTTTATGATATTCAGAAAGTTTATGATCCTGCTGATATTTCAGAAGCAATTAGTATTATTAATGATTCGAGTACAAATGATACTCTTGTACAAAGTTTCTCACATATTTTTGACAGGCTGATTGACGGAGCTTTAAAGATTGAAGCCATGAATACAGCAGAAACCACCGAGTTTAATGTTTTGTGGTACAACGATGGTGGAAGTACGGCTACAGAAAGAATAATTGGCATTCTAATAAGAAACCCTGAGCCATTTAATAATCCTAAAATCTCTGATTCAGAACTTGAGCAAAGTATTAATGTAGTTGATAATTTCGGAAATGAAGTAAGTGGTTTTAAGGTGATTATTTCAAAAGACAGGTCTAAGGCATTAATAACAAATAATGCAATGGATATTGCAGGAACAGAACTCAACATCAGATTCCGATATATAGAATACGATGAGTCATCCGGTTCTTATGAACTTTTGGATTCATTAAACGAAGTAATAACCAATATTCAAATTGTTACCCCTCTTACCCAACTTTGCAGCACAGATTGTGGAAGTATAGAAGTGAATGTGAGGGATGTTTTAGCTGCCGATACAGTACCTTATGCTTATGGATATGAATTTTTGATTGAAGAAAATATTTCGGGTTTTTCGGCAAGTTATGTAAGAGAAAATACTGATGCGAAATTACCTCTTTATGAAGTAGTTGGGTTAAAATTTAATTCTCAGTATTCTATAAAAGTACGGCCATTAATTAGTGGTAGAAAAACAAGCTTTGGTAATGCTTGCACAATTGAAACAAAAGCATTAACATTTACAATTATTAATCCGGCAGACAGTTATGTTGGGCATCCGCGAGAGGTACAAATCAAAGTTCTTGATTCGCTTGGTAATACTATTACAAATTATAATGAAAATGTTAGTCTAATTACTTCGGGAAGTGCAACAGGTGCAGGATTAGTGGATATTGTAAATGGAATAGGAAGAATAGAAATTAATAATAATATTGCCGAAATTGTTACATTAAGCTTGAGTGATACCGAAAATACCGGTATAAATTTGGGTCCGAATCAGGATATAGAGTTTCATGCAATAGTTGCATCGAAACTTGTTATTTTAGACCCATTGGATGCCGAACAGGGTAGTACCGTTACAGTTACTATTGAAGCAAGGAATGTGGCCGGACTATTAGACAATTCTTATATCGGAACTATTAGTTTGATAACAGATTCATTAAGTGCAGTAATTGAAAATGCCGGTGTGGTAGAAATTATTAATGGAGTAGGCATAACAAATGTTACGAATGCTGAAGCAGAAATTATAACATTAGCCTTAAGTGATCCCGGTGGAACAATAGGTTTAGATATTACCAGTACTCAAAGTTTGGAATTTACAGTACAAAATGCAAGCAAATTTATTATTATTGATCCTTTGGATGCACCGGAAGATACTTATGTTACTGTAACCATTCAAGCGCAAAACGATTTTGGCGATATTGACCCGAGTTTTAATCTGAATGTTACCTTGGTTGCAAGTGGAACAGGAAACGTAATTATAGAAAATGGAGGGTTGGTAAATATTCAGAATGGAGTTGGAACAATTCAAATTTTCAGTTCCGTGCCGCAAACAGTAACATTATCTTTAGAAGACAGCGAAGGAACAGGATTGAACGTAGATTCTGTGGAGTATGTTGTTTTTGTTATGGTAGAAGGAATTGCATTTAAGGATAATTTTATTGAATCTTCGGGCACAACATTAGAAAATCATTCTCCTGATATTGGAGATTCGTGGACTAAAATAATTCAGATAAACTCCGGCACATTAAAAGTTGAAACAACAAATGATACTTTGGTGGTTGGAACCGGTGGTAATAGTACAGGTGTTTTATATACCGCTAATGTAGGAGTAGAATATACAAATTCCGACTATATTGCAGAGATTAAGCAAATACAAGGTGGGGTTGCTAATTTTGTAAACTATTTGGCATTAAGAATACAATCAAATGGAGACATGTATTTGGTGAAGTTTAATAAAAACTCTTCCAGCTTATTAAAATATTTTGGAGGTATTTGGACTGAAATAATATCGGGTTCAGGAACTTCAAACGGAGCAATTGTAAAATTTGAAGTAATGGGCAATAAACTAAGGTTTTACGAAAATTACGAAAATGACATTTTGTTTTATATTGATGATGATATTTTCAATCCTGGAAAAGCAGGTATTGGAATGGGGGATATTGGTCAAGGTGGCAACATGCTAATGCAAGAATTCGATAGTTTTATTGTTCGTTGGGGTGGAGATTTAAAACGCATATTCCTAGACAAATTTACAAATTCCGGTTTGCTTGAAAACAATATCCCGGAAAAAGGGGATAGTTGGACACAAGTAATTAATGTAGGAATGAGTGAGGGAATAAAAATTCAAAATGGAGTTGCCCGGAAAACTTCCAATGGACAAAAAGTTGGTAGAGGGTCTTTTTATATAGCCAATAATTCTATGGATTACACAAGTGAGAATTACGAAGTAGAATTTTCCGTTCTTTCCGGCCATAACAGTCTAAATACCCTTTCACTTGGAGTTCGTGTTCAGAATAGCGGACAAGATGGTTATTTTGTGAGGTTTAACAATTCCCAAAGTCGAATATACAAAAGAATTACAGGAGTTTGGACAATCCTTGGAACTGTTGATGGTGCAGGTGTTTCAAATGGGTCTATTGTTAGATTAAGAATCGTAGATTCACAAATAGATTTTGAAAGTAATGGCGAGATTCTTTTGAGTGAAACCGATTCGGAAATTACAGGAGTTGGAAATGGAGGTTTTGGAATAGGAGCAATAATGGAAGAAAACGACGTGGAAAAACATCAAGAAATAGACGATTTTGTTGTTAGAAATTTATAAATGAGTTAATTACAGTTAAAAAAATATTATAATGCCACAAAATCCTGAAATAGTAATAAATAGTGATGATAAGGTTCAATCACAATACACCTACATACAGGCAACCGGTTCAAATGGAAATGATGGTAGTACAAAAGGAATTCATTTAAGGTGGGATTTCAGAGGAACTCTGGGAGACAATCATCTGCCTAAAGGAAATCCGGCATCAACTTATCCAACAAGTAGTCGTTTTCATAAACCTAATGATTTTGTTAAAGTATTTAAAACACAATACATTAAAAAATATCCGGCAATTGTTGATTTTACAAATAATGTTCCGGATAGAATAAATGCCGGAGTCGTAAGGGAATGGGAATTTGATATTCAGGTTAATGCAATTGCAGCGGAAACTGTAATTACTACTATTGTTATTCGGTTCAGTAATATTTATGGTTACAATTCTATTTTGGTCAATTATAATCCATTAACTCAACCATTTGAGTTTTTAAGGGAATATTCTATGTTGCCCACAGGTCATATAGAAGTTGAAGCAAAAGATAAGTATTGTTTTGCTGTTACATTTGGAATGATACATATTGATGAAACAGATCAAGGGGAACTAAAAACTGAAACAATTTCAGCTATTGACAACAAAGAAAAGGTAATTTCATGTAGAAAAACCTTTAATGTAGAACCCTATTCAGGTCCGGGAGACCAACTGCCACTTGTTGAGAATACAGCCTTTTTGAATAATAAAGGAAGCATTAACAGACTAGAGGTTGAGAATATTAAATATGTAAGGTTTAGTTACCAAAATATTTCCCCTTATCAAATATCAGTTGAAACTTATCATGATTTTATTACAGGTACAAATAATGAAGTGGAAAATTTTTGGGAAGAAATAGGTCATTTTGCCTTAACTGAATATGATTCAGTTGCTTATGAAAGACTAGAGGGGCCGGCAGGAACAAATTGGAACATTCATAATTCTTGGCCCAGGTTTGTAAACGGATTGGCAGTTGATGTAAGTAATTATAGGGAAAAATGGCTTGATTCAGCCGGAATGGAAGAGAAAATAAAGCAAGGAGTTCAAACATATCTTCAAAATAGCACAGATGTAAACCCTTTAGCCAATGTTGTTGTTCCTTATGAAGAGGTTGACAATTTAGCAAATACAGAAATCAGCTATCTTGAAATGCTAAAGCTTGTATCTTTTGATTTTCATATTGCAAGAATGTTGGGCTTGGGTTACATAGATGAAATGCCATCATCTCCTGCAACAAAAAAGTATATTTATTTAATGTTGTATGAAACAACTGCCTCTTTAGATGAAGAGCCCGTAGCAAATGTTAGTCATTTCTATATGACAATGCCAACATCAAAAGAAGATTCTTGTTTACCTGACGTGCCAGAGTTGAATCCAGTTGAATATGGTTTATATGTACCCGCGAGTCCAATACCAATTCAGTTAACAGATGATTTTGGCTATTTGCCTTATCATGATATCAGATATGTGAGATTGTTTAGAAATATTATTTTACATGACCTGCCCTATTCTTCTATTTTTTATCAAAACACAGATGAGTTTTGTTCAAGAGGGAAAACCGAGACTATTTTTTATGGTTTAGAATACAGGTTACAGGGAGCATCATGGCTTCCTAATTTAAGTTTTAACTCCGAAAATAACGAAGTAATACCTGTGCCAAATCATATTGGCAACTGTGCAATTTTTACTCATGCAGAAACAGAAGAAGGAATACATGAGTATGCTATTTATGGAATAAACTGGTTCTCAAGACCATCCAGTTTAAGTGATGGGGTAGCAACTGACTTAACAGAATTTCCACTAAGAAATACATTATTACCACCATCTAATTTTGCTGTTCAATTAATTCAGAAAGAGCAACCAAGAGTTTTTACAACAATAGATGAGCAAGCTATGCTTTCGGTTATTAATCCTTCTAATAATGAAGATAATGAGATTTTGGTTAGAGCAACTTTTTATTGGAACCATTTACACCACATGGGCTATCAGTTTGATGATCCAAATTTGGAGACATTTAAATTGAAAGCTGACCAAATTCAACTATTTTACAGACAAAACATTCCGGCTGCTACAAGAGGAATAATTATGGACGTAATTGATTTTTCGGATAATTTGGTTGAAGTAATTACCGGGCCATATAATGATAATACACAAAGCCCACCTGTTACATATACACCAACTATTATTTCAGGAGTTCAATATGGTAGTTTTAAATCAGATGAAAAATCATACAAAATAGAGAGTATTCAAAACTTGGGTGGAGACCAAATAAAATTCACTTTGCACAAGATATTTGAAACAGAACTTGAAGAAAATTTGGACGAGAATGATAATCCAACCGATGAGTTTTCTGCAGCACAGACAGCTATTTTGCCAAATACCGGTGATTATTTTTCAATTGTAGAGGATATTTCAAATCCGGACTCTTCAACTTGGCCAAAGAAATTAGTTGAAAAAATAGATATTGTTCATTTTGAAACAGTATTAAAAGAGGACGGAACAGTTTTAGCAACCCCACATATCCATACGGAAACCAGAACAGGTATGGAAGGCCAGGATTCAACCCTTATTATTGGAGGAATATTTGAAAAAACTAATATTACTGAGCTTCTTGACAAAGACACAAATGGTAATTTCATTCCGGGATCAAGAACAGGTGTTTTTGAAATAGAATTTACAGGTAATCCATTATCAAATCATCCACAAGCAAATGTTGAATGGTATAAAGGTACTGTAAGAATTAAATACAATCCTGACCTATCATTAAACCCAAATTACAATGACCCTTCAACAGGTTATGAATTAGATTTAGAAGAAAAGAAAGTCTTGGAGGTAATTAATATTGATACATCCGGACCAAATTTGATATTGACTGTTGTTGACTCTACATTTGATGTTGATCCAACAACATATGATATTTTAGGAGCTTATCAACCAATCATGACAGGTGCAGATGTGCTGGTAAATTTTCATCCAGGGTATAGAGCATATTTTTATCATGAAACAGGATTTGATAAGCCGGAAATTCTGCCAAACCTAAGTGAAGGTACCAGAAATTCTTTTATGGGAGCAAATTCTATTGATTTGAGTGAGAACATGGAATCCAAGGTTTCTTCTCCGGCATTATTAATGGCACTTGAAATTATTGCACCATTGCCACCAGCAGAACCAAGTGGTCCAATTTTTGCCACCAGACCGGATTTTTATGGTAAGTCTTCTTATACTTTTGATACACAAGTTGTCCATAATACAACAAGAAAACCATACTCCTTAATCTTTTACAGAGCAAATGAAAGATCAGTATTAGATGTTTTATACAAACAAACTACTGTTGCAAATAAATTGGCAGATATTGAGGCATTATCTGAAGCAGATAAAGTTTTCATGAATGATTATTGGTATGCACTTGTAAATGTTCAAGTTAACCCTTCGGGACATCCAAATGAAGGTCAATTTGCCGACCCTCTGGAAGGAACCTCAAATGCAGGAATTTTTCAATTTCCTTTGCCGGACAATAATCAATATGTCGACCCAATAACAGGTTCAAAACCATTTGAGGACCTAACATCAATTACTGATGAAAATGCCGTGCGTATGGCAATTCAAGGAGTATTTTTACCATTGACAGAACAACCTGTAATTTATGACCAAATTAATCACCCGGGGAAGCAAACAAGAAAATCTGAACCTGTTTTTTATGATGAAGAAGGAAGAAGATTAGCCCCCACTGACTCTAGGTATGATCCGTTTCCAATGGTTGTGCGATATGAAAAGGGAGATGGACAGCATTGGATGGTTAGGTTCTCCGATTATACAATTGATGGAGCTTCAACATCAATTTATTTCTATTATGCCATTGAAATGACAAACAGGATGCAGCTAGGAGAACCAAGTACAATAGCAGGGCCGGTACATCTTATTAATGCATTTCCGCCCGAAAAACCTGTAATAAGAAAAGCAAAAACGACTTTAGATAATCCGGTATTGGATATATCAGTTTCCGTGAAATTGGAAATAAATAAATACTTATCTGCTGATAAAATTTCCGGAGTGCAAATTTATAGAGCAACCAATCCATTAGATGCGAAAACTGTAAGAACAATGAAACTTGTTAAGACAATTGAACAAGATTTGCAAGAAATACCACCCATTTTATTTGAAGATATTCAGGAACAAATAATAGATGATTTTTCGGATTTAGTAATTCCACCTTTTGGTGATACTTTGTTTTATAGATTAGTAGCCTTAAGAAGAGTAACAAATGAGCAAGGACAAGAAGAAAATGTTCCTTCCGAACCATCAGATTTGAGTTTAGCCAGCATTGTTGATGTTATAAACCCTGAAGCACCAGATTTATCATATGAAACAGGTGAAATTATCAATCCGAATATTTTACCTGAAGTTGTCTTAAAATGGAATAAGACTGTTCATAATGGAAAATATTATCTATATAAAATGAATAGCGTTGGTAACTGGGGGCTGGTTGACACCATTGTTACAAATGATAAAAATGTCTTCTTCGAAATTGGGAATGTAGAAAAAGCCGATGAAGATGGAAATACTATTTATTCAAGATATAAAGTTGGAGTGGAAAACACCTCCGGACTATTAAACCTAACAGATAAAGAATTAACAATTTAAAAAATCGAAAAATGGCATATTTACCAACAGATTTTATTGGAACATTGTGGCGGATACTTGATGGGGATATTTATGTTAGCAGCATTGGAGATGACAATAATAACGGTAGTCCATCAAGTCCATATAAAACAATTCAAAAAGCAATAGATAATTCTCCGATTACAGGTTCAAAAATAGTTGTTGGCACCGGCACATACATTGGATCAATTAGCGGACTTGATAAAGACAACATTTATCTAATTGCTGATGGAATAACAAAAATGACCGGCTCAATTGAAAAACTGGGAAATAATTGCACATTCGAGCTTTTTGATTGTGAATTATTTTCTGTTAATGGTAAGTGTGCAGAGGTAAAGAATTGTAAATTCTACAAAGGTGGGGTAAGGTCTAATACCGGAACAATATCCAAATGTCTTTTTATTGAAGCCTTAGTTACTGCAACAGTTTCTAATATTAAAAGCTGCACTTTTATTAAATCAAATATTGGAGCAGAATTACAGGATAATTTTATTGAAATTATTGATTGTCACTTTGATGAGCTAAGTATAATAAACATCGACTCAGGTAAGACTATTATTTTTAATTATTGCAATCAGCAAAGCGGTTCCTCAGTTGTTATCGACCACGTAAATTATACCAGTTCTGCTATGGTGCATGCAGCCTTTAGCAATTATCAAGAAAAAGGGATCAGCAAAAAGCCTATATTTAATAATCCGAAGATGCAGGATTATACTTTAAACCAAATAAGTCCATTAATTGGGGTTGGCAGTATCGGAAATCAAATTGGCGCATTTCCGGAAGGTTGGTCATTGCATAGTCCAATAAATTCAGAAAACAGTTATGTTTTGGTAAATCCTGAGCTAATTAATGTGAAGATTGATGGTGAAGGAAACTATATTTTGGATGGAACTAGTACAACAGGCACAATAGATACGGGAGAGATTGATTTGCAAGGTGTAGTTTTATTGAATGAAGTATTTTTATACGCCTTGCAAATATTTGAAACCCCCAATCATAATTGTGTTGTTGATAATGATAATTCTTTTACACATCCGAATATGTTGGCATTTGAACTAAGATACTCGGATAATCCTTTAGATACCGAGCCATATCTGATTTTTGCTTGGGGCAAACAACCGACATTAGATGCGTTTGGAAAAAGTAATGGACAAATGGGATTTGATTTTAATACGAGTGAAAGAATTTATGCAAGATATGTGCAGTTAAAGATTACATTAACCGATGGAGCCGGTGACGGTCATCATCCTTTGTTTAAAGGAACAAGTATGGCTTGTTTCAGGTCTCAGTTAGTTATAAACATAAAGGATAAAGAAGGCGGTGCAATTGAAAGTGCTCAGATAAATATTGATGATGGTATTACTCCAATTACAGGCGTTTCAGATGCTAATGGTTGTTTTACTGCAACAATGACTCCTTATAGAATATTTACTCTAACCATAACAAAACAATTCTTTGAAGTACGAACACATAAAGCTGTCTTGATAAGAAAAGCTAGCCTTAATAATCCTTTAAATAATTTTGTTATTATTCTAAAAGACACAGCAGGTGATCCTATTGAAAATGCCAATATTGAGATTATTTCAGAAATTCACAATGAAATAGGAACAACCGATTCAAATGGTCAGTTTGAAGGAACAATTCAAGCAGATTATCAAAACACTTTAACTATTGAAAAATCAGGAATTACCTATACACATGTTTACAATCCATTTATCACAATTTGTTGTGGAGACGAAAACCTGATTGTAGTTCAAATAATAGAAAATGATTTTGTTTAAGAAATAAAAAGTTTAATTAAAAAATAGAAATTATGCCAGACAAGAAAATTTCCGAATTAATAGATGGTGGCGCAGTCCAACCTACGGATTTATTAGTTATTGCGCGAGGCGCAGACAATAAAAAAGTTTCAATTGCAAATTTATTGTCGGGTGTTGGCGGAACAACAATTTATGAAGAAGTTAGTCATGCTGAATTATTGATTAAAATTGATAATAATGAATTAATAAAAGGGGCATTTTATTGTATTATGGATTATCAATGCATCAACTTCTTGACTAATGACCTTGATCCTGCATTAGTCAATATTGGGTCTCCAGAACGACTTGTTGTATTGGCAATAAGCTCTAATACTGTAAGTGAGTTTGCCCTATCAGTTGACCATCCTGATGATATTATTACTTATGATGCAACAAAAGTAGAGCAAATTAATAATTTAAAAGCAAATTATTTTGACGGAGAAAACGATGAAATAATAAAAATATCAGTTATTGATGAACAAACATTCATGTTAAGCAAGAATCCTATCGATTACCAGTCTGGGTTTTATATGTCTATTCAGGTTGGCAGAGAAGGTCTTCCAATATATTATGAGGCTATTGAATTTACTCATGCAGACTTTGGCACTAAGTTTACTGTTTCAGGAAATCAAATAACTATTATTGAACCAATAGAAGCGTTTCTGCAAACAGGGCAATTTGTTAAAATTTCAGTTGAAGCCAAGTTTTTGTTATTAGATAACCTAAAAGGAATTGTTAAAAACAGGGAGAATTCGACAAACAATGTTAGATTGCCATATGATTTTAGGTCATATAAAGTTAGAAGGTATAAATTCGATTTATCGTCAATTGGTCTAGGAATAGATTATTATGGTTGGGATAAGAAAATTACAATTGGAAAAGACCAGGCTACTTATATTTATTCCGGCGGAGGAGAATTGGATTTATTAACTGTTAACATGGAAGAATTTGATATAAGAAATTTTCATATGGAAAACATAAATTGTTCACCTATTTATAATAATGTTTTTCTTACAGATATCAATGGTTTAAAGATTTCTCAGAATTTTTTGAATAATTATCTTAAACATTGTGAAAATGTTGTTTTTGGTAGTAACTGTCAAGAAAATATTTTTTCCGGAAAAATTGAAAATAATATTTTTGGAAAAGAGATGAGGGGCAATATAATAATACAAGATTATTTAAATAATGAAGTTAACGATTTTTGTTGGTATAACACCTTTATTAATGTTTTCCAAAATAATAAAGTTGAAAAAGAATTTAGGAACAATAAAATGAGTGACAATTGTTTCAATAACATATTTGGTTATAAAGTAAGTAATAACATTTTTACCAAAATAGAGGGAAATCATTTCCATAGCTATTTTCACGATAATGAAGTTGGTGATTTGAAGGGAAATATTTTTGGAAAAGATTGTAATAACAATATAATTTCTGGTGTCTTTAATGAGAATGCAGTCGGAAACGGATTTGAAGGGAATTTGATCAATTGTGAAACATTTCAAGGTAATAAAATCGGAAATGGTTTTAAAGATAACACTATTGGTTATGTTTCTTTTGAAAATAATGTGATTGATAGCTACTTTTATCAAAATACTATTAATGCAAGATTTGCAAGCTCAAAAGTTGGATCGTTTTTCCAAAACAACAAAATTCATGGTGACTTGAAAAATAATACTTTTGGGAATTTTTGCATTAATAATACTTTTATTGTGGGAGCTGGTGGTTCAGAGAATATTATCAGCAATAGTTTTATAGATAATACAATTAATGGCGCATTTTCAAATAATACTATTGCATCTGATTTCAGAGAAAACCAATTAGATATTTTTCAGCAAAATTATATTAAGGGAGGTTTTATTAATAATGAAATAAATGCACCCTTTAACAATAATGAAGTTGGAATAGGGTTTTCTCAAAACACCATAAATGCGGTTAGTTATAAAAACCATTTTAAGGAATCTTTTTCTCAGAATACTGTAGGAACAATAGGTGGGGATGAATTGCAGTGTGCAGTATTTGAGTGTGAATTTAGAAATATTACAATAAATTCTGGTCCATTATTTGGATTAACATATCATACAAAACATGTAGAAAGACGGGAAACTAGTGGTTATACAATTTGGTATTTTGATAATTCAAATATTATGCAGGTTATAGGAATTTAGAGTTCATACAACTGGTTTTTAAGGTTTCTGTAGTTTACAGGTATAAAACTACAATTCCACGCAAAAAAAGAGACAGAAGATGAAAAAAAATGAAGATTAATAAAATTCTCAAAAAACTACACGCATGAAAAACATAATAGACATCCAATTCTATAGCGAAGATTTTTTGGATAAGATGATAAGAGAGATTATTTCTTTTTATGAACTCTGGAGCATAAGACCTTTACAAAATGAAAAAAAAGTACTCTGCTCAGGAACATCCTCACATCATGAACTATTCACAGAGTTTATGAAAAGCCATGCCGAAAAAGAATACCCTGTAGATTTACTGGTTTATGTGGGCAATGGAGAAAAAAAATATCCACTAATAATGTTAAATAAGACAAAAAAGGCAATAAAAGTTAAGTTTGAACATATGCAACCAGGGAGTATAGGAACTCCACTAATTTTGCCGGGTTATAATAATTCCGAATTTTAAAGCTTTAGATTTAAAGAAATCAGTTTTTTCATCTATTTGTGTTAGATAGTCAGACTTTTCTATTAATAACTTTTACAAATACCCGAACATTTCTTTCAAATTGGAGACATTTTTTGCACTTAAATGAAATTTCATTTTTACCGGTGGACTAATTCCTCTTTTAAACTTATAAATAAGGCTATACCTGCATTTTGAACCACATGCAAATGAATTATGTTTTGAACTTTCATAAGTTTTCCCACAATTCCAACAAATTTTTAAGTAACGAATCCTTTGGTATTAGGCTGTTTTTTTAAGACAAGTTAAAATTAGAGTTTTTTATTAATTTTAACCTTAAAAAGAAGAAAAATGAAAAGCATTA
>JAFGXD010000182.1 GCA_016936815.1 Bacteroidales bacterium | reverse complement strand
TGATAGTTTGTTCACCCACAACCTCGAAGAGGTTTGCCATTCATAGCTATGGGTTTTAACCCGTAGTAATTAATAAGAACAAAAAAGACCGCAATCAGCGAATTTCCGTGTAAACCCGTGGCTAAAGAAAACAAATAATAGCCGCAGATTTTCACTGAAAAACGCTGAAAGAATCACGAAAAAATGAAAACTTGGATAAAACTATCAGCGCCAACCCGTGTAAACCTGTGGCTAAAAAACCATAAACGCCCATAATTCAATTCTATTCCTCCGAAATTTCTTTCAGCATATTTCTGTAAGCTGAAAAAACAGTAGATCTGGAGACAAAGCCAACATATTTTCCGCTATCTACAACGGGTATATTAAAAGCTCCTGAGTCTTGAAACTTCTGAGCAACATCTTCCATAGAATCGTTAATGCTTACGGTAAACTGCGGGAAAACCATAAGGTCTCTAACATAAGTAGAATCATACAATTCCCTTTCGAAAATAATATGTCTAATCTGGTCTAACATTACAAGGCCTATTAGATTTCTTTCATTATCTAACACAGGGAAAATATTGCGTCGTGAATTTGCAATAATCTTAACCAATTCTCCAAGTTTTGCATCAACGTTTACTTCTTTCATATCTTTTTCAATTACAGAAAGCAAACTCATAAACTTAAGCACAGCCTTATCTTTATGGTGAGTAATAAGTTCACCTCTCTCGGCAAGTTGAAAGGTAAAAATTGAATTTGGCTGAAAATATTTTACAGTTACAAAAGAAATTGTTGTTGTAAGCATTAATGGAACAATAAGTTCGTAACCACTTGTTACTTCAGCAATTAGAAAAATTCCGGTGAGAGGAGCATGCAAAACACCTCCAAGAACTCCTGCCATTGCAACCAGAGCAAAATTACTTACCGAAAGCTCGTTTCCGGTATTCATGTAATTGTAAACAAAAGCAAACAAAAACCCAAGAATTGCACCCATAAACAAAGAAGGGGCAAAAATTCCTCCAACACCTCCCGACCCAATGGTTATGGCTGTTGCAACAACCTTCAGCAGAAGCAGAAGAAACATAAAGCCGGTAAAAACAAATATGTTCGATTGGTGTTCGGCAAACAAACTAGATTCGAAAAGATTGTTGTAATTGCCATTTAAAATTAGCTTAATAGAAGCATATCCTTCTCCATAAAGAGGAGGGAAAACAAATATGAGAATTCCAAGAACAATACCACCGGCAATTATTTTTCCGCGAGCTTTTTTAAAACGTTCAAATTTCTTTTCAACACCCAAAAAAACTTTAGTAAAATAAACCGAAGCAAAACCCGTAAGAATGCCAAGCAGAATATAAAAAGGAATATCGCCGGCAACAAATTTGTCTAAAGTAGTAAAGGCAAATAGCAAGTCGTCTTGAAATAACAATTTGGTAATAATAGCGCCACTTACAGAAGCAATAAGCAGTGGAATAAGAGAAAACCTCGAAAGATCGAGCATTAGAACTTCCAAGGCAAAAACAATACCTGCAATTGGGGTGTTAAAAATTGCTGAAATAGCTCCGGCAGCGCCACAAGCAAGCAAAAGAGTAATAGTTTTGTAATTAAGCCTCATTATTCTCCCAAGATTCGAACCAATGGCCGAGCCACTTGAAATAATGGGCGACTCAAGACCAATTGAACCTCCAAAACCTGCCGTTAAAGCTCCTCCGGCAACAGAAGAAAATACTTTGTGCCTGCGCATTATGCTGTTTCTTTTTGAAATTGCATGCAAAATAGAGCCAATGTTATGCGGAATTGTGTCGCGGATTAGGTACTTTTTAAATGAAACAGTTAGAATAATGCCAATAACAGGCAAAACCAAAAGAAGGAAGTTATCGTGATGAAACTCTAGTTTAACAAGAAACAATTCTCTGAGATAAAAAACGGCGGTTTTAAGTCCCAATGCAGTTATTCCGGCAGCAAAGCCAACCACCATGCTGAGTATAAGAATAAGGTTTCTGTCGGAGACATTCCTTATTCGCCAGATATTTAGTCGTCGTAAAAAGAAATACTTCTTCATTTTTGGGTGAAAAAATTGATGCAAAATAATAAAAAATGCCGATAAAAATTGTTTTTCTTTGCAATACTGCAAGGCAAATGCATTAAAATATCTCGAACCATTCAAATAACTACAACACGCCCTGAGCGTTGCCACAGGGCAAAAATGAGTCAGCCCTTCAGGCTTAGCTTTATGCAAATTAAAAACTTTATAACAAATTGTAATTCTTTGCAATACTGCCAATCACGAAAGAGTTATTTATTTCAGCCCTACAGCAACGCTCTGGGAATAATATAAAATGAGAGAAACTAAAAAAAATGCGTTTGCTCATATCAATCGTCTGAAAAATCTTTCAACATATTTCTGTAGGCACTAAAAACATTTGCTCTGGAAACAAAACCAACATATTTTCCATTATCAACCACAGCAATATTGAAATTACCGGTTTCCTGAAATTTTTGTGCCACATCTTCCATAGAATCGTTCATATCTACATAGCATTGCGGTGAAATCATTAAGTCTCTAACATAAGTGTTTTTGTACATATTTTGGTCGAACATAATATGTCTGATATGGTCTAAAAGCACCAATCCCATTAAATTACCCTTTTCGTCAAGCACAGGAAAAATATTTCTAGACGATTTGGATATAATTTTAACCAAATCGCCCAAATTTTGGTCGGGATTAACTTCAACAAAATTCTTTTCAATAAGCTTTTCAACTTTAAGCAGTTTAAGCATATTTTTATCGGCGTGGTGGGTCATTAATTCCCCTCGTTTTGCAAGCTGAATAGTGTAAACAGAGTTTGTTTCGAAAATACGAATTGTTGCATAAGAAATTGTAGCTGTTACCATTAAGGGCATAAACAAATCGTAGCCGTGGGTAATTTCGGCAATTAGAAAGATTGCGGTTAAAGGTGCATGCAAAACCCCTGCAATAAGTCCTGCCATTCCAACAAGTGAAAAGTTTGAATAAGAAAGATTTACTCCAAATTGTTGCATTCCGTAGGCAAAGAACAATCCTGTATGGGCTCCTGTAAATAGTGTTGGGGCAAATATTCCTCCAATTCCTCCTGCACCAAAAGTAAGTGAAGTAGCAACCACTTTAAAAAGCAGAATCAGACCAAAAACCAGAAAAGTAATGGCAATATTACCATTGTAGCTTTCAAAAAAAGTATTGGTAAAAATATGAGAGAAATCTCCCTGAAGACATGCGTTTGTTGCCTCATAGCCTTCGCCATAGAGTGAAGGAAGAAAGAAAATCACAACACCCAAAAGAGCACCCCCAATAAGTAGTTTACTTTTCCAAGTTTTTATTTTTTCGAAAAGTCCGCCAATAAACATATACATTCTGGTAAAGTGTGCCGAAACCAAACCTGTAATAACTCCTAGAATAACGAAATAAATAATATCCGATAAATCGAATTGCTGAGAAATATCAAACTGATATAACACGTCTGTTCCAAGAAAAGCAAAAGATGTAAGAGCTGCAGTTGCCGAAGCCGTAAGCAATGGAACTAAAGACGACATTTTTAAGTCTAGCATAATTACTTCCATAGCAAAAACAATAGCAGCAATTGGAGCCTTAAAAATTGCAGCCATAGCACTGGCACAAGCACATCCAAGTAACAAAACAACCTGCCTGTAATTTAATCGCAAAAACCTGCCAATATTAGAGCCAACAGCAGCTCCTGTGGCAACAGTAGGTCCCTCCAATCCAACACTACCACCAAAACCAACAGTAAAAGCACTGGCTACAATAGAAGAAAACATATTATGAGACTTTATTCGTCCATTTGTTTTAGAAATTGAATAGAGAACACTGGGAATACCGTGGCCAATTCGCTGTCTTATAATATATTTGGTAAATAATACTACTACCGTAATGCCAATTATTGGGTAAACAAAAAACAGATAATTCGAATAATCGAAGACAAAGCTTTGGGTTAGTAGCCATTGAATACCATGAACAGAATACTTAATTAGAATAGCAGCAATGCCAACCAAAAAGCCAATTATGATTGAAAGAAAAATCATAAACTGGCGGTCGGTAACATTCCTCAACCTCCAGATTAAAAATCTTCCTAACAAATTGGTTTTTTTCATAAAATGACTCCATTTTAATAGGCTGCAAATTTAATATTTAAGCTTTACCTGCAAAATGATTTTACTTTTTGTTTTTGGAAAAATAGTATTTATCAGATAAATAAAGGGTTTGGTAAAAAAACTAATTAATGCCAAAAGTCGTTTTTTACTTGAAAATAAGGAAAATATAAAAAAATGTTTTACCTTGCGCAAAATTTCAAAATTATTTTTGTGGTTTTGTATTCTGATTTAATTGAAAGTTAGTTTATTCCCCACTTACATAACCAGAAATTTTTTGAATGGTAATATTGCCATTCAGTTTTAAATAATATTGTAACACTAAAAGAAAATTTATGAACATTTATGTTGGAAACCTTGACTACAAGGTAAGAGAAAACGATCTGGAGCAACTTTTCGGAGAATATGGAGAAGTAAGTTCCGCAAACGTAATCACAGACAAACACAGTGGCCGAAGCAAAGGTTTTGGTTTTGTTGTAATGGAAAATGATGACGATGCCAAACAGGCTATTGAAGAATTAAACGGTCACATGCTTAAGAGCCGTGAAATTACAGTTAACGAAGCAAAACCAAGAAAAACTTACTAATTAAATATTAACCATGAATACCGGTAAAGTAAAATGGTACAATGAAACCAAGGGATTTGGTTTTATTGAGACAACCAACGGAGAAGATATTTTTGTACATCGTTCCGGATTAACAAATTCTTTTAAAGGTTTACAACCTGAACAAAAAGTTGAGTTTGAAACAAAACAGGCTGAAAAAGGTCTTGTTGCTGTAAATGTTACAGTTGTATCTTAGATCTCACTCTTAATAATATAAATACCCATAGCAATATTTTGGTATGGGTATTTTTTTTTAATACTAAAACTAATATATGGCCAAATCGCAGGAATCCTTTAATAAGAAGGAAATAAGAAATAAAAAAGAGAAGAAAAGACAAGACAAAATGGCTAAGAAAATTGCCAAGAAAGATCAGGAAAAAGGAAATCTGGACAACATGATAGCTTATGTTGATGAATTTGGAAGAATTAGTGATACACCTCCGGATCCTTCTGCAAAGAAAGCAAAAACAAAAGCAAGTGATATTGAAGTTAGCGTACCAAGATCGGAAAACGTTCCAAAATCTAATACAAGAACAGGAAGGGTTACATTTTTTAACGATTCAAAAGGATATGGATTTATTAAGGATTCTATGTCGGGCGAAAATGTTTTTGTGCACATTAACAATACATTAGACGATATTGTTGAAGGAAATACTGTTACCTACGAAATAACAAAAGGGCCAAAAGGACTTACCGCAACCCAAGTAAAAAAGGCTTAAAAAATACAAATTCCTTAGTGTTTAAAGTGTCTTACTCCTGTAAACACCATACTCATACCATTTTTGTTACAAAAGTCAATTGAATCCTGATCTTTAATTGAGCCACCGGGCTGAATTACTGCATTTATTCCGGCATTGTGGGCTATTTCAACAGAGTCGGCAAAAGGAAAAAAGGCATCCGAAGCCATTACTGAATTATTTAGAGAAAAGCCAAATCCTCTTGCCTTATCAATTGCCTGACGAAGAGCGTCAACTCGGGAGGTTTGTCCAACCCCGCTTGCAAGCATTACTTTGTCTTTTACCAGAACAATTGTGTTAGATTTTGTGTGTTTGGCAATTCGGGCGGCAAATAATAAATCATTTATTTGGTCTGCATTAGGAGCTTTTTCTGTTGCTGTTTTTAAATCTTCAATTCTCTCTGCTTTATTGTCTCTTTCTTGCACCAAAACTCCATTTAGCATGGTTCGGAACTGAATTTTACAAAAATCGTTTTCTTTTAAAACTAGAATTATCCTGTTTTTCTTTTTCTCCAAAACCTCAATTGCCTCCGGGTCGTAAGAAGGTGCAATAATAACTTCAAAGAATAGTTTATCTACTTCCTCCGAAACTTCCTTAGTAAGATTACGATTTGTTATTACAATTCCTCCAAATGCAGAAATAGGATCGGCTGCCAGAGCATTTTTCCAGGCATTAACAAGATTGTTATTTAAAGCTATTCCGCAAGCATTGTTATGTTTTAATATTGCAAACCCCGGTTCTTCAAATTCGCTCATTAACAAAATTGCAGCTTCAATATCAAGTAAGTTGTTGTATGAAATTTCTTTTCCTTGTATTTTTTCGAATACCTCATTAAAATTGCCATAAAAATATCCTTTCTGATGAGGATTTTCTCCGTAGCGCAATGTATTAAGACCTGAAATGCTTTTTTTGAATACCTTAGGTTCTTCTCCTGCAAAATAGCCATAAATCGCTGTATCATAAGTCGATGAAATATGAAAAGCATGTGCTGCAAACGATTTTCTTGTTTCTAAGCAGGTTGAACCATTATGCTCATCTAAAATTTCCGCTAATTTTTGGTATTGCGATTGTTCCGAAACAATTAGAACATCATTGAAATTTTTTGCTGCAGCTCTAATCAATGAAATTCCGCCAATATCAATTTTTTCAATTATTTCCTCATTAGAAGCACCGGAGGCAAGTGTTTTTTCGAATGGATACAAATCTACAATAACCAAATCAATTTGAGGTATTTCATATTCGCTAAGCTGAGATAAGTCTCCTTTATTGTTTCTTCTTCCCAAAATTCCTCCAAAAACCTTAGGATGCAAAGTTTTTACCCTGCCCCCTAAAATTGATGGATAACCTGTAAGGTCTTCAACTGCTTTTACTTTTACACCAAGAGATTCTATGTATTCTTGTGTTCCTCCTGTGGAAAAAATTTCAACACCCAAATTATCTAGTTTTTTAACTAAATTTTCAAGATTATCTTTGTGATATACAGAGATTAAGGCTGATTTTATTTTTCTAATATCTTTCATTTTTTTGATTTTGTTTTCAGGAAGGCAAAAATAGGGTTTTTATTTTTTTGAAAAGAGTTTTATGAGAAATATTGATAAAAACTGTATTTCTTTTAACAATAATGTACAAAAACTAGTGCTGTTTTATAGCAAATTTATTGGAATTAGTTAAAAATTATCTAAATTTGGGCTTATTAAGTTCCGATTTGATATTTAACGCTTAAAATAAATAATAAAATGGAAAACATCGACTGGAAAAACCTCCCATTTGGTTATATGAAAACCGATTACAATGTAAGATGCTATTATCGTAACGGAAAATGGGGCAACCTTGAAGTTTCATCATCGGAACATGTTGATCTACACATTGCTGCAACAACATTGCACTACGGACAGGAAGCTTTTGAAGGAATGAAAGCTTTTCGCGGTAAAGACGGAAAAATTAGGTTGTTCCGTTGGCAAGAAAACAGCAAACGTATGCAATCTTCAGCTCGCGGTATTTTAATGGCCGAGGTTCCTGACAATATTTTTAAGGAGGCAATAATAAAAGTTATTAAACTAAACGAAAGATTTGTGCCACCTTACGGATCGGGAGCATCGCTTTATCTTCGTCCTTTGCTTATTGGTTCAGGTCCACAAGTTGGTGTAAAACCTGCAAACGAATATTTATTTATGGTGTTTGTAACTCCGGTAGGCCCATATTTTAAAGAAGGTTTTAAACCTGTTAAAATGTTGGTTAGCAGACAATACGACAGAGCCGCTCCACTTGGAACAGGTAGCATTAAGGCTGGAGGTAACTATGCCGCTGGTCTTCGTGCTATGCAGAAAGCTCACGATGGCGGATTTGCTTCTATGTTGTTTCTGGATGCAAAAGAGAAAAAATATATTGACGAATGTGGCCCTGCAAATTTCTTCGGAATTAAAAACGATACTTACATAACACCTCTTTCTAACTCTATTTTGCCTTCAATAACAAACATGTCGTTGTTTACCTTGGCAGAAGACATAGGAATGAAAACCGAAAGAAGACCAATTCCTGTTGAGGAACTTGCAAGCTTTGAAGAAGCCGGCGCTTGCGGAACAGCCGCTGTTATTAGTCCTATTGGATCAATTATGGATGATGATACTAAACAAGAATTTGTTTACAGCAAAGATGGACAGCCGGGACCTTGGAGCATTAAACTTTACCATAAACTTCAGGCAATCCAAACAGGTGATGAACCCGATAAATTTGGATGGATTGAGGTTGTTGAGTAAACTTCTTTTGAATTAATCTTTAAATGCATCATTTTAGTTTCCCACTTAAGGAACCGTTAATAATTTTTACGGTTGTATTATTTATAGTGCTCATTATCCCCGTATTTCTTAGAAAAACTAAGATCCCGGGGATAGTGGGTCTTATTTTGGCCGGTATAATTATTGGCCCTCATGCTACTAATTTTATTGCTGAAAACGATACAATAGAACTTTTTAGCAAGGTGGGGCTTCTATATATTATGTTTCTGGCAGGTTTGGAAATTGAATTTGTTGAATTTAAAAAAAACAGCCTAAAGGCAATATTTTTTGGAATTGCCACTTTTGTCTTTCCTTTTCTTTTTGGTTATTATTCAGGAAAACTATTTCTAAATTTAGATGACATTCCCTCTGTACTTATTGGCATAATGCTGGCCTCTAATACTTTAATAGCCTTTCCAATTATTTCAAAACTCGGAGTAAGTAAAACTCCTTCGGTAATTACAGCAATTAGCGGAACAGTAATTGCCGATACAATTGTGCTTATTATTTTAGCCATAATTACAGCCCTTATTGGCAAAAATCAGGGTGGAGATCATCTTACTATTTTCTTTGTTTCTTTTGCTTCATTTATTTTTGTTGTTTTCTTCCTGCTTCCCAAACTAAGTCTTTGGTTTTTTAAAACTGTGGCTAACGACGGAAATTTGCAATATCTTTATGCTTTATGTGTACTATTTGCCGCTTCATTTACTGCCGAATTAATTGGTGCAGAGGCAATTATTGGGGCGTTCTTTGCCGGTTTGGCAATTAACCGACTTATCCCATCTAATTCAGCTTTAATGAATAGAATTGACTTTGTTGGCAATACGCTTTTTATTCCATTCTTTCTTATTAGTGTAGGTATGCTGGTAAATCTTGAAGTTATTTTTTCAACTCACGAACCGGCTTTGTATGCTGCATTACTAATTGTTTTGGGAATTAGCGGTAAATGGGTTGCTGCATTTCTTACAAAATTATTGTTTAAGCAGAGTAAAACCGAAATGAATGTAATTTTTGGTCTTACTACTGCCCGAGCCGCAGCTACTCTTGCAATTGCTTTAGTTGGATTGAATTACGGGGTTTTAAGCAAAGATATTTTTAATGGAACCATTATTCTAATTCTGTTTTCTTCAATGTTTAGCTCCTACATAACAGAAAAATATGGAAAAAAACTTGTTTTAGATGAAGAAGAAAAAATTCCGGAAATTAGTTCCTTGCCTTCAAATAGAATTCTGGTTCCTATTGCCAATCCAAAATCTGTAGAAAACCTTATTGATTTCGCAATTCTTATTCACGACAAAAAAAGTCACGAACCAATTTACCCTCTTGCAATTGTTAAAGACGATCAGGCCGCCGAACAACACATTATTTCCAACAAAACTGTAATCGATAAAATTAAAAAACAGGCTGCTGCTTCAAATATTTCTGTAAAAGGAATTACTCGAATAGATATTAATGTTCCAACTGCCATAGCCAGAACAACCAAAGAATTGCATATTACCGACTTAATTCTGGGATGGTCGGGCAAAGCATCGAACGAAATAATTAAGATGTTCGAAAATATGCTCGAAAGTCTTTTGAACAATACTGATGTTAATCTACTAATATGCAAGTTTATAAAGCCAATTAACCTTTCAGCCAAAATGATTGTTTTTATTCCAAAAAATGCTGAAAAGGAGAAGGGCTTTGCTGCATGGATTAATATTTTGGTAAGACTTTGCAAACAAACCGGCAAACCGGTAATTTTCTACAGCTTTACAAATCATCAATCTAATTTGGAAAGTATTTTGAAAAAGGAATTTAAAGGCTTTAGCGCAAAGTATTTTCAATTGGAAAAAAATCACGATGTTGACGATGTTATTATAGGCAATAAAGACGCTTGTTTTATTTTTATTAATAGCCGAAAACAAACAATTTCCTATAATTCAATGTTTTACACTCTAACTTACAGAACTCCGGATATTCTTATGGAGAGCAATGTGGTTAATATCTACCCACATCATCACTATTGAAATTCCCTTATTTCTTAATAGATTCTAAATATCCGGCCATTATTTTTTGAATGTATTTTCCAATAACATCAAATTCAAGGTTTACAACTGTTCCAACCTTAAACTGATGAAAATTTGTTACCTCGTAGGTAAAAGGAATAATAGCAACATCAAACTTATCGTCTCTGGAATTCACAACGGTAAGACTAACTCCATTGACTGAAACGGAGCCTTTTTCAACTGTAATATTACCCTTGGTTTTATCGTATTGAAAGGTATAATACCAACTTCCGTCGGCTTCTTTTACCTCGGTGCAAACAGCGGTTTGATCAACATGTCCCTGAACTAAATGTCCGTCCAGCATTTTGTCCATCGTCATGCTTCTTTCCAGGTTTACTTTCGAACCTATTTCCAATAATCCAAGATTTGATTTTTCCAGAGTTTCCTTAATTGCAGTTACTGTATAGACCTTTTCTGCTTTGTTTATATCAACAACTGTTAAACAAACTCCATTATGAGCAACAGATTGGTCAATTTTTAATTCGTTGGCAAAACTGCATTTCATTGTAATATGCAGATTTTCTTTTTCTTTTCTAAGTGCAACAACCGGTGCTGCTTCTTCAACAATTCCTGAAAACATTTGTGTAATTTTTAATATTTAATAAATTTATAAGTAAACGGATGTCCGTTGGTTTCAATTTTTAAAAGATATTGACCTTTTGCAAAGCTTCTTACCGGAATCTTGACAAATTGCCCCGAGGTATTGAAATTTTCGCTGCCTACCAATTTCCCTGTGCTATCGAAGGCTTCAATTTTCTTAATTGTTATTGGTTGTTTCGTTTTTACATACAAGAAATCTTCGGTGGGATTTGGAAAAACGGTTAGATTTTCTGAGCTATGAATCTGACTAATATTCTCAATAATCACATCCTTTGTAATAATCCACATATCGGGGTCCAGCTGAATACTGTCTATCATAAACCCCGGATTAATATAGAAAACCTGTCCCGAAAAATCATGTTTAACCCTAATTAAGGTATCTTTTCCTTCACCAAAAAACTTTAATGGTAAATGCATTTCAAAAAATGATACCGAAGAATGTGACTGAGTTTGATCAATTGTTAGTGTTAATTCATTATCGGCGGTTTGAATGTAATGAAGTTGATATATGGGATAACCCTCTCCATAAAACCAATCGTTAAAAAACTCTGTAAGATTTGTATCTGCAGCAGTTTCAAAATGATTAATCAAATCCTGAGTTCGTGCATAACCATTTGCAAGCAAGGCATCGTTAAGGTAGTTTCTAATTGCTGTGTACCAAGCCGAATCGCCTAATTCCCACCTTAACATGTGCAAAACATGAGCTCCTTTTCTGTACGAAAGTCTTGAACTAAAAACCCTTGCAACATCTAAAGTATCAATTACATAAACAGAGCCATCGGGTTCGGCTGTAATTCTTTCTATATTTATTCCAAGCCATTTTTTCCAGTAAATTCCGTTAAACATAAATTGGTAACCCCAACCGGTCATATAAGTTGCAAAGCTCTCGTTAAGCCAAATGTCTGACCAGGAACCACAAGTAATATAATTTCCAAACCACTGATGTGCAAGTTCATGAGAATTTGTTTCATATCCAAAACTTGCAGCACCGGCGCCCATAAAAGTCATTGTTTGGTGTTCCATTGCACCTGTCCAGTCGAATTGTGCATGGCCATATTTTTCGTCATCAAAGGGATAATCGATAAAATACTCAGAGTAAAGATTTAGCATGTCGTGCGTTAAATTCAGTAATGGTTTTATTTCTGTTGAATCTTCAGGAAAGAGATAATTAAGAAAGTATAAAGAGTCGTTAGTTCCTGTTGAAATATAATCTTCGAAAGCTACATAATCAGAAACAGCAAAAGCAACAAGATAAGCCGCAATAGGATGTCGGTGTTTCCAAAAAATAGTTTTAAGAGTGTCTGTAATCCATTCATTTTCAATAAGTCCATTGCCGGCAACTAAATATTGTTCCGGAGCAGTTACATACACATCTATGGAATCGATTTTATCGTTTAAATCGTGGTTACAAGGCCACCATTCCAAGGAGCCGTATGGTTCGGAAAGAGTCCATAACTGAGGATGATCGTAATAATACGATTGTGTAAAAGCTCTTGGTCCCACACGAGGAACACCATGATAGAATATTGAAACAGAATCTGTTGCCCCACTTACTAAGGCCGAAGGTAGAATTATTGTGAGTAAATCCGATTCTAAACTAAAACTAAGATTTTCAGTATTATAAATAACAGAATCAACAACTAGAGTATCGGAAAGGTCGAATGTTATATTAGAAGTATTTTCCAATGCAATAAAATAGCTGGTAACCTCGCCCTGAATATATCTAACATGCGGATTTACAACCCAATGCATTCTATGATAATAAATATCAATTTCCTTTCCGGCAGCCTTTATATTTTTTGCATTTTGAATGTCCTGATGAAGTTTCTGTTTAGATTTTGAGCAAAATTCACAACCTGAATGAAGGTTGCAATTCTGCGATAAAACCGAGAGGCTTAAAAAAACCTGAAAAACAAAGAATATTTTAAACATAGTTTTTACTTTTACACCGTAAAGTTAATAAAAAATGCAGGCAATAGACCCCAAAATTACGGAATTTATTAATGAGCACCATGTGTTAACTCTGGCAACAAGCAGTAATGAAAAGCCATATTGTGCAAATTGTTTTTACGTTTTGCTTGAATCTGAAAACAGTTTGGTTTTTACAACCGACCGCGAAACAAGGCATGGTATGGAAGCATTAAAAAACCCTGCGGTTGCCGGTTCAATAGTTTTAGAAACCAATATTATAGGCAAAATTCAGGGGGTTCAATTTACAGGAAAAATGTACGAACCGGAAGGAGAGTTATTAAAAAAAGCAAAGAAACGATATTTAAAAAGATTTCCTGTTGCAATGCTTATGAAGACAAATATTTGGGTTATTGAGCTTGAGTTTATTAAATTTACCGATAACAGGTTGGGGTTTGGAAAGAAATTGATTTGGGAGAAAATGGCATAATTGTAAAGGGGAGGATTGGTTGAAAGGTAGAGGGGAGGATTGGTATAATTGTAGAGGCAAGGCATGGTAAAATGGTGTCGTAGAGGCAAGGCATGCCTTGCCTCTACGACACCATTTTACCATCACATTTTTTTATTACATTTGCATAAAAAAACAAAAAATGCTATCATTCGAAAATACAGAAATTGCTTTTAAATGGAAGACCACAGGCGAGTTGAGAAAAGCAAAAATAATGTTTTCCTTGGTTTCTAACCCATTGCTTGTTAAGGTGGGAAAAGATTTTGTTGAGCTTCTTACCGACCTTCAATTTCCGGTTAAATGGGCTCTAAAACCCACAATTTTTAGTCATTTTTGTGGTGGTGAAACCCTTAAAGATTGCGAATCTTCAGTAGAAAAACTATCTACTTTTGGAGTAAAAACCATTCTTGATTATTCAGTAGAATCAAAAGAAAATGAAGAAGAAATACAAGCCGCAATAAAGGAAATTATTCGTTCCATTAGAAATGCTTCCGTAAAGAAAGATTTGCCTTTTGCAGTCTTTAAGCCAACAGCCTTGGCAAACACCAATGTTCTTAAAAAGATTTCAATGGGTATTCCTCTTGAAAAAAACGAACAAAACGAGGCAGATTTATTTGAAGAAAGGGTTAACAAACTATGTGCTACTGCTTATGAATTCAACATTCCAATTCTAATTGATGCCGAAGATTATTGGTTTCAAAAAGCTATTGATGAGGTTGTTACAAAAATGATGTTAAAATACAACAAAGAAAAGGCAATAGTCTATAACACACTTCAAATGTACCGAAAAGACAGGCTTGCCTTTCTAATAGATTCGATTAAACATGCAAGGGATAACAATTATTTCTACGGAGTAAAATTTGTTAGAGGTGCTTATATGGAAAAAGAAAGAGCCAGAGCACTTAGCGGAGGGTATTTAAGTCCTATTCACGATTGCAAGGAAGATACGGACTCTTCTTTTAACGATGCTTTAAAAATTACAATTGAGAATATTAATAATTGTTCAATCTTTTGCGGAACCCATAACGAGGAATCTTGTTATTACCTTGCAAAATTAATGCAGGAAAACAATATTGAGAATTCCGATGAAAGAATCTGGTTTTCACAGCTTTACGGTATGTCGGATCATATAAGTTTTAATTTAGCTCACAATTCTTATAATGTGGCAAAATATATGCCTTACGGACCTTTGGAAAATGTACTTCCATACCTTATGAGAAGAGCGGAAGAAAACACTTCCGTTGCCGGACAAACAGGGCGGGAGCTAAGTTTGTTGAAGAAAGAGTTGGAGAGAAGACGAACAAGCTAATCTTTTTTTTGCACTCACCATTTAAAACTTCAAATCCTTAACCATAAGCTGAAGATTTACCCTGCCGTTAAAAACATTTTCATCAATGGTATAGCATACAGAAAAGCCTGCTGTTGCATTGCGCACGCGGGCTATTTCGTTTCCCATTCTAAATGCAATCCCAGAATAGTGTTTACCTCCTGTTTCGTCAGTAATATCTAATTTAAGATGTTCGTGCTCTTTTCCCACAGCTCTGGATTCTCCGGAGTCTCTAACTCCGTGACTTGCAAAAACAGGACGCATATTTTCCGGACCAAATGGCTGAAACTGCTCTAATAATCTATAAAACTTTGGGGTAATATCCGATAGTTTAATTTCCGCATCAACATTAATTACAGGACATAACTGATCGACACGAATATTTTTGCTTACAAATTCTTCAAACTTGGCCGAAAAAGCTTCCAAATTCTCTTTTTTCATAGTAAGACCTGCTGCATACATGTGACCACCAAAGCCTTCAAGATATTCCGAGCAGGCATCAACGGCCTTGTAAAGGTCGAAATCGTGAACCGATCGTGCAGAGCCTGTAAGAAGTCCATTATTTTCTGTTAGAATAATTGATGGTCTGTAATATTTTTCAATAACTCTGGAAGCAACAATTCCAATTACACCCTTGTGCCAATTCGGATTAAAAAGAACAGTAGATTTTCTGTTAAGCATCTCCTCAGAATTCTCAATCATAGAAAGAGCTTCTTCGGTTATATTATGATCTAATTCCTTTCTTTCGTTATTTATTGAATTAATCTCAGCAGCTATTTCCATTGCTCTAACCTCATCTTCGGTAATTAGCAAATCAACGGCTGTTCTTCCTGTTTCAATTCTTCCTGCTGCATTAATTCTGGGGCCGATTTTAAACACCACATCATTTATTTCCATAATAGAGTCGTCGCAGCCTGCCACATTAATTATTGCCCTTAATCCCAAAATTGGGTCTTTGTTTAACTTTTCAAGCCCAAAATATGAAATTGTTCTATTTTCTCCGGTAATGGGAACAATATCCGAAGCTATTGATACAGAGACTAAATCTAAGTATTCATATATTTCGGTTAGTTCAATCTGGTTTTCAAGGCAGTAAGCATGAATTAATTTAAAACCTACACCACAACCCGATAAGTCTTTGTAAGGGTAGTAGCAATCGGATCTTTTGGGATTCAATACAGCAACAGCAGGCGGTAAAACATCACCCGGAGTATGATGGTCGCAAATTATAAAATCTATTTTTTTCTCGTTAGCATAAGCTACTTTCTCAACTGCCTTTATTCCGCAGTCTAATGCAATAATTAAGGAAACATCATTTTCTCCTGCAAAATCGATTCCTTTGTAAGAAACTCCGTATCCTTCATTGTATCTATCGGGAATATAATATATTAACCTGTCGTAGTGTTTTCTGAAAAAGGAAATTAGCAATGCAACAGCCGTTGTGCCATCAACGTCGTAATCTCCGTAAATCATTATTTTTTCGTTTCGGGAAATTGCTTGTTTAATTCTGGCAATGGCCAAATCCATATCCTTCATTAAAAATGGGTCGTGAAGATTGTTAAGATCGGGGCGAAAAAAACTTTTTGCTTCTTCGTATGTACTTATGCCTCTATGCGCCAACAAATTAGCGGTAACTATATCTACGCTTAAAACCTCAACAAGATGATTTACCTTTTCTATGTCTCCAACTTCCCTTACAATCCATTGTTTGTCCATGCTTATTCCTTTAGTACGTTTCAATTCTGCCATAAAATTAACCAAGAAATTTCTATTAATCCCATAGTAGAGGAAATATATATCAACATTCTGTTTATTTCTTTTACTGAAATAATTTTTAATTTTTTCCTAAAAAGATAATTCAGGTTTTAATTAACTGGTATTAGGCTGTTTTTTTAAGACAAGTTAAAATTAGAGTTTTTTATTAATTTTAACCTTAAAAAGAAGAAAAATGAAAAGCATTA
>JAFGXD010000181.1 GCA_016936815.1 Bacteroidales bacterium | reverse complement strand
TAATGCTTTTCATTTTTCTTCTTTTTAAGGTTAAAATTAATAAAAAACTCTAATTTTAACTTGTCTTAAAAAAACAGCCTAGTACCAATATGCCATTTGACCTCTTAAAGGAGGAAAGAATGGGTGAATTGAATTATCGTGTTTATAAGGCAAATCGGCCTTAAGGTTTTTGAAATTGTATTGTGGAGTAGTTTGGTATTTTAACAAGTCTTGATTTAATTTTATTGATTTAATTTCAAAAGGAATTGAATCTTGGGAAAACAGATTAAGATTAAAAGTTAAAGTTATTATAAACAAATAAATCCTAATTAATTTCATAATTACTTCTGCTCTTTAAGCCTATAATTATAAAGCCATTCAGCTTCTCGTTTTAAGGCAATTTCAATATCTTCACCTTGCTGTTTCGCCTTTTCCTTTATTTTATTAAACCAAACTTCATTTGATTTTATTTCTAGAATAATATTATCAATTTGAGTTTTTGATTCCTTAACCTGTTTTTCTTGTTCGTTTTTCCAGACTTTATTTTTTTCATTATATGCATATTCTCCCTCTAATAAAAGTAGTTTATTTATTGGGATTTTTTCGGTAAACGACTTAATTTTAATTCTATTATACCATTTTTCGTTTTTTCTAATTTCTTCAATAGTTTTATAAATGTAAAAATTTTTAGTTGCTTTTTGCTTGAAATCTTGAATTTTCTTCAAAAATAATTCATTGTTATTGATTAAAGAATCTGCATATTTTGACAGCAAACTCTGATTAAGAATAATTCCATTATTTTCAGACTTAATAATACTGTCTCTGAGTTTTTGTTTATAATCTTCCACAAATTTGTTAATAATGTAATTGTCAACCGAATAATTTTGGTAATAGAAAGAAAAGGCATCCCAAATAAAGCCATATCCAATATCTCTAATATTATGTTCTGATCCCATAAGTATGAGCACATCGGTATTTTCTATTTCATTTTTTATTTTAACTTGATTTTTTGTTCTTTCTGTTTTTTTGCTAATGAACTGTTTATAATAAAACCAAAACTGATTATCGGCAAACACTTTTCCGGTTATATTTCTTCCAAAAACACCCCAATAGAAGCTGTCGGAGATAACAATTGCATTAAGTCTTGTTTTGTTTTCTTGGTCGATTTTAAGTTTTGGATAAGCATACTGATCCTTGTCGATATTAAAAATAAGGTTCATACCATTTCCAATATCAGAGTCTCTGTGACGCGGAGTTCTGGAAAACTCAACCTCACTAATATCAAGATTTGGAAGGTCTTTGCCGGTTTGTTTTTCCATGTATCTAATTATTGAATCGAATGCGTAATATTCACCATAAGTACTCCAGTGAACTCCGGCAATTGGAAATAACTTATACTTTATTGTGTCTTTAATATCCACAAAATGTTTATTGAAATCTATATGATTAACTCCAAAATAATCAAGAAGTTTTGCGTATGTTTTGTAGTTTGTTGAGTCAGAATTCTTTTCAATCCAATCGGGTATATTTTCGGGGCAAAAGGTGGCTTTACCCGGAGCCATTACTACCAAAAATTTAGTGTTTAATTTGCTTAATGTATCCTGCAAAAGTTTCATCTTAGCGCATATGTCGAGTATGGTATAATAGCCGCGATAATCGTGTCCATAATAAGCCATAATATAATCTTTTTCGTAAAGTTCTCCATTTTTCCCAACCACAACCCCTTTAGCCATTGCGTGGTTAAACATCCAGTATTTGTATTGATTGTTTATTCGAACATACCATTCCCTAAATCCGAATCTCTCGTTAAGAAAAGTTTCAGTCTCTTTTTGGTAAGTCTCTGTATGCCAGCGATACCAAGAAAATCTGGGTTTTTGACTATATGTAATATAACCCTTTAAGCTTTCTACATAAAAACTTTTTGTTATTTGCTGAAAAATATGTAAAAACATAAATATCATGATGATAGCAAATAATATGTATTTCGTTCTGTTCTTCATTAGAATCTAAAGTAAATAAATGGATTAAAATCGGAAGCAGTAATTGATGCTATGCAGAAAATAAGGAAAATTAAAGCCAATACTGTAGCTGTAATATGTTGTTTATTTGAATAATCCTTGAAAAAGATTCTCTCCTGCAATTTCAATCCAAATTTAGACAAAGTAAGAAATGCAAATAAAAATGCTATTCCAAGAACAAAGAAAAATTCGTTATAATGGAACATTACTACTTTGTGGAAATTAAATTCGAAAAGCTTTTGGTAATAAAGAATGGCGAGGTCAAAATCTTCAATTTTAAAAATAACCCAGCCCATAACTGTTAGGAAAAATGTAATTAATATGCTGGGGTATTTTCCAATTAATTTGAAGAATTTGAGAAGAAAAAGTCTATCCAGAATCAAGAATAATCCGTGGTAACCGCCCCATGCAACGAAGGTCCATGAGGCTCCGTGCCAAAGTCCCGATACCAGAAAGACAAACCAAAGATTAAAATATAACCGGCTTTTTGAATTAACTTTATTCCCCCCCAGAGGAATATAAAGATAATCTTTCATCCAACGACCCAAAGTAATATGCCATCTACGCCAAAATTCAGAAATATTTTGTGAAATGTAAGGATTATCGAAATTTTCAGGAAACTTAAAGCCCATCATTCTGCCCAAACCAATTGCCATATCGGAATATCCGGCAAAGTCGTAATAAATTTGAAAGGTGTAGGCTAAAATTCCTATCCATGCAGATGTGCTGTCTAGTTGATAGAAGTTAGAACTAAATATTTCATCTGCTTTGGCTCCCATAACATTAGCAATAAGAACCTTTTTAGAAAGACCAATAATAAAACGGTAAAAACCAAGTAATCTATTGTCAACACCATCTTTCCTATTGGTAATCTGGTCAGCAACTTCACTAAATCTAACAATAGGTCCGGCAATAAGTTGAGGAAACATCATTATGTACATGATGTAGTCGGAAACCTTTTCCAAGGGTTTATGCAATCCTCGGTAAATATCTATAGAATAAGTTAAGGTTTGAAAAGTGTAAAACGAAATTCCAATTGGCAGGGCTACAGAAGTCCACTCTACCTGCTCTATACCAACGCTATTGAGAAAAGAATTTACATTATCAACAAAAAAATTGGCATATTTAAAATATACAAGTAGACCCAGATTTGTTGAAATTGAAAGGGCAAGAAAGATATTCTTATTTCGTTTTTTTGTAGCTCTATAGAGCTTATTTACAATATGATAATCGAGATAAGTAGAGGCAATTATTATATAAACAAACCAAGGTTCGCCCCAACTGTAAAAGACAAGGCTGGCTAAGAGCAGAATGTAGTTTTTGTTCTTCTGTGTGGCTATAAAATATAGTAGAAGAAAAAGAGGCAAAAAATACAGCAGAAATACCGATGAACTAAAAACCATAATATTTAGATAAAGTCTTTAACATCACTTAGTTCAATGTCCGATTTAGAAAGAATAATTAATCTCTCAATTACATTTCTAAATTCACGTATATTTCCTGTCCATTTTCTGGCTTGAAGTTCTTTAAGAGCCGCGGGAGATATTTTTTTTGCAGCAATTCCGTATTCGTCGCAAATTTGATTTATAAAATGCTCTGCAAGAAGGGGAATATCTTCAATTCTATTGTTAAGAGAAGGAACATGAATTAGAATAACACTTAATCTGTGATATAAATCTTCTCTAAACCTATTGTTTTCAATCTCTTCCTTAATATTTTTATTGGTAGCTGCAATAATTCTTACATCCACTTTTATGTCTTTGTCGGAACCAACCCTTGTTATTTTGCTTTCCTGAAGAGCCCTAAGAACCTTGGCTTGAGCAGAAAGACTCATATCGCCTATTTCATCAAGAAACAAAGTGCCACCTGTTGCCTGTTCAAATTTTCCAATTCTCTGTTTTATTGCTGAAGTAAAAGAACCTTTTTCGTGTCCAAAAAGCTCGCTTTCAATTAATTCTGAAGGAATAGCAGCGCAATTTACCTCAACAAAAGGACCGTTGGCTCTATTGCTCTTATCGTGAATCCATCTGGCAGCTACTTCCTTTCCGGTTCCATTTTCCCCGGTAATTAGCACTCTTGCTTCGGTTGGGGCAACTTTGTCTATCATTTCTTTTATTTTCTCAATAGCAGGAGAATTGCCAACCATTTCGTATTTTTTGCTTACTTTTCTTTTAAGGACTTTAGTTTCCTGAACGAGATTGGTTTTGTCAATGGCATTTTTAATAGTAACAACTATTCGATTTAAGTCAAGTGGTTTTTCAATGAAATCGAATGCCCCCTTTTTAATACATTCCACTGCTGTATCTATGTTTCCGTGACCCGAAATCATAACAACCGGGACTTCGGGGTGGTTTAGAAGAATTTTGTCAAGCACCTCAATACCGTCCATTCCCGGCATTTTAATATCACAAAAGACTAATTCAAAATCATTTTTCTCGATTAGTTCCAAACCCAAAATCCCGTTTTCGGCAGTTTCCACCTCATGGTTTTCATATTCAATAATTTCCTTTAAGCTGTTTCTAATGCTTCTTTCGTCGTCTATTATTAATATTTTGCTCATAATGCCATGCTTTGAAAATGAAATTCAAAATAACGTTTTTTTTCTTAATTGACCAACAGTTTTGCAAGAAGTATTACCTACATCTATTTTCCCTTTTGCCTGTCCTTATAAGTCCAAACAGCATCATCTCTAATAGCTTCATCAATATTCTTACCTTCTTTCTTTGCTTTTTCTTCAATATGTTTAAGCCATTTTGGATTTTTCTTTATTTCCTTTATTATTGCTTGAACTGCTATTTCTTCGTCTTTCTCAATTCCGGCAATTTTTATTTTACCATTCTTTAAATCATCTTCCAGACACCAATTGGCATCTTTTTTAATCATTTCATCAAGGGAAATATTTTGTTCCTTTGCTTTTTCTTCAACTTTTTTAAGCCATGTAGGATTATCCTTAATTTGTTGCACATAAATTTCCAGCCATTGTGCTCTGGTTAGAACTTTTTCTTGTTTATTATTAGAATTTGGATTTTTTCCTTTATTGGCTGAGTATTGTGCATGATTTCCAATCAAAATATGGAAAGGCATTTTCTTCTCTTTAGCTTCTTTGTAAATTTTTTGAAACCATTCATCATAAGCCGTAATTGCATCGTAAGCTTCTACTAAAGCATCAGCAGGTTCGTCGGGATTGTAAATTTTGTACATCATATTAATTTTTTCCCAAAAAGCCCTATGCAAAAATCTACCTGTTACCATGCATAGAATAATATCCTGACTTTGAATTGCTTCTTCTGCATTTATCTCTTTAATAGTGGTTACGGTCTTATAACTTATAGGAAAGACTCTTTTTCCAAAATACCAAAAATCTCGGTTTGCAAAAACATTTTCCGGAATATATGAAGAATAAATATTAAAATAATAAGAATCGGCAATGGCTAAAACTCTTGGTTTCCACTTCTCCGGATTTTGTTCAAAAATTCCAACAGGGTAAGCATATTCATCTCGGTTAACATTCCATAAAAGGTTCATAGATTCTCCAACATCGTAATCTGTTTCTTTGGGAGTTGAAGAAACGGACTTAATTTCCCATTTTACATCTATTAAATCTTTTTGTGTAATATGTTCTAAATATTTAACTAGAGTATCGGCAGCAAGCGACATTCCGTAAATGCTCCAATGAATTCCGTAACGGGGATAAAGAGGGTAAGAGACTGTATCTTTGATATCAATAAAAAACCTGTTTAAATCCAGATACTTTACCTCGTTTTTATTGCAGAAGTCAAGAAATGCCTGATAATTAGTGCGAGTTCTTCTTTCGGGATGATAACGGTCGGGAATAAATTCCGGCATTACTTCTGCTTTTCCGGGTTCGAAAACAATTACCAAGTGTTTGTTGTATTTTTCGAGAAGGTGGTCTTGAAGGAATTTAATTTGTTTTACCTTTTTCTCAATTGGCACATCGCCAATAAAATACTCTCCTGTATATTCTAAAATATAATCTTTTTCATACATCTGATTTTCTTTTCCAACAACAACACCTTCTGTAGCAGCAATACTGAAAAATGAAAAATTCATTTGGTTATTAAGTCTCACCAAAAAATTATGAAATCCAATATTTTCGGTAACATATTCTTCTGCCTGAGCTTGAAATTTTCCCGCAAACCAGTTTTCTAAAGAAAATTCAGGTTTTTTTGCAGGAACAAAATCACCTCGTAGCCCTTTCTCTTCAAACAAGGGATAAAAATACAGAAGCCCCGGAATGGTTAGAACTGCCAGTATTAGAATCAATAATATTTTCTTTATCAGAGTCATTCAAAAAAAAACTAAAATCTAAAATAAATAAATGGGTTAAACCCCGATGAAACAATAGGTGCAGCTGTAATTATTAGCAAAATAATACCCAAAAAGCCTAATAGAACAACAGTTTTGCTTTTTTGTTCCACAGCAAATATTTTATCCTGCCATTTCTCAATTCCCGGAATAACAGCCCAAAAAGAGAAAATAAGAGCAATAATTAAAAATGTAAAAAACTTATTATCAAATAAATACAAGAAATTACTAAATTTAAAGCTAAACATTGCCGAAATATAATCGTGTGCATAGTCTACTGTTTCAGCTTTAAAATAAACCCAACCAATGAGGGTAATAAAAAATGTAATTAATATGCTTGGGTATTTGCCAATTGCTTTATAAAATTTCAGCAGAAACAGTCGGTCGGCCACTAAAAAGAAGCCGTGAAATGCTCCCCAGACAATAAAGTTCCATGCTGCCCCATGCCAAAAACCTGAAATAATAAATACAATCCATAAATTAATGTACATTCTTTTTGCCGAAACTTTGTTACCACCTAATGGAATGTACAGATAATCTTTCATCCACTTGCCCAAGGTCATGTGCCATCTGCGCCAGAATTCCGAAATGCTTTGCGAAACGTAGGGATTATTGAAGTTTTCCGGAAAAGTAAAGCCCATCATTCGACCCAGACCAATTGCCATATCGGAATATCCTGAAAAATCGAAAAATATTTGAAAAGCGTAGGCTAAAACGCCAATCCAGGCAGTTGTGGCATCGAGATTGGCTGCATCGGTAGCAAAAATTATATCGGCTTCTCGACCAAGAGTGTTAGCAATAAAGACTTTCTTAGCAAGACCTAAGGAAAATCTAAAAAATCCGGTAAGCTTATTATCTAAGGTATCATTTTTTCGTCGGTCTACAATTTCATCGGCTATTTCGTTAAAACGAACTATAGGTCCTGCAATAAGCTGAGGGAACATTAAAATGTAAAGAGCATAATCCCATACGTACTTTAATGGTTTGTGCACTTTACGAAAAACATCAACCGTGTAGGTAATTTTTTGGAAAGTAAAAAATGAAATACCAATTGGCAAAGCTACTTTAAGCCAGTAAATTCTTCCCAAACCCCACGATTGAGAGAGAGAATCAATATTTTCGAGGAAGAAATTATAGTACTTAAAATACATCAAAAGCCCAACATTAATTAGCAGACTTGCAAACAGTAGCAATCTTTTGGACTTACCCTCTTTTTTATTCATAACCTGAACAATGTAAAAATCTATTACAATTGAGCCAAGTACAATAAAAATAAAAGTAGATGCACCCCATGCATAAAAGCCAATACTGGCAATTAAGGCAAAAACATTCTTCAATTTGTGTGGCAAAAGAAAGTAAGTTATCAGGAATACCGATAAGAAAATAAACAGAAATATGGACTGCGAAAATACCAAAATATTGATTTTAAGCTAATCAAAAACTCAACACTAAATTGTATTGAGTTTTTAAAACTTTGCGAAAGTAATAGTTTTTATTTATTTCACAAATAGTATACTGCCTGAAAACAAATTACTACCGGAAGATATTTTGTAAAAGTAAAGGCCTTGATTAATTTTGGCACCTTTATCATTAGTTCCATCCCAAGAAACCGAGTTTGAACCTCTTATTCCGCTTTTACCGGCAAATGTTCTAATTTTCTCGCCAGTTACGTTATAAATTTCAATATTGAAACTTGCATTTTCAGCCAAAGAAAATACAAAATTTGTGCTGTTAGTAAAAGGATTGGGGTATGTTGTGCAAGTTAATAAATTAGTATTGTCGGGCACAGAAACAGGGTCATATACAATTAGAGTTACAGGAATAACGAAAACATCGTTAAAGGTATTTTCTAAATATATTTCGCAGTAATAAGTTCCAATAGCCAGACCGTAAGTATCGTAATTAATAATAAGGTCGTTTGTTTCGCCCATAATTACCGAACCGCTTGTATGGTCAAGGCTAATCCAGTCTTGAATTTCGCCATAATTGGCAATAGAAAAAGAAGAATCTATTTCGTGAGGATCGGCTCCATAAATATCTCCAACCAATGTATATTCAAAAGTAAGTTCTGAAGTAATAATAGGATCAATATTTAAATACAAAGTTGCAGTAGCAGATTGTCCGTCTTGCACAACACCCCATCCGCTTGCATCTTCGCCATGCCAATGCACTGTGTCGTTGTCGCCTGTTACACCATTAGGAATTAATGGTCCGCCGCTTCCTCCAACAAAGTTTGTACAACTGTCGAGATAAACTCCGGGGGGGAAAAAGATGTAAATATCCTCTATCCACTCGCTATCTTCGCTAAGATTGTGCACGGTTACATCAATAGCAAATGGTTCACCGGTATTAAAGAAGCTTGTTGGGCAATCAATATAAGAACCTGCAATGCTTTTAGTTGATTTTGAACCGCCAGAAACAGCAGCGTAATTAATAATAATGTTGTAATCGACAAAACCTCCTCCAATGTTTGCCAGACTTATTGTGTCGGAGTCTAAAGCATCCGGAGGCATTAATTTAGTAATTGAATCGGGATTAACAACAAAAAGTGGTGGGGAATTAAGAATTGGAGGGAATGTAATATAGTCTACCCAGGCAGCATCTCCACCGGAGCTAACTGAGTAATCTTTTACGTAAACCCATTCAAAAATATGAATTCCCGGGGTTACAGGATAAGATGATTCCGACCAAGGAATTTCTCCGTCCCAAATACCTTGTTGAACATCGTCGATTAAGAAAGCCAGATAATCGTAGTTTTCTGAAGGGCCGTCTTCGCACGATACCTTTTTGAAAAATGAAACTGTTCCGGTTTGCAGAACCTCAACAATAATTTTCAGGGAGCTTAGTTGATTATCGGCAATATCACCTGATTTAACACAGTAAGCACCTTCGTAAGGTAATTCATCAGTTACAAACCAATTGGCACTGCCATTAGTATGCCATGAAAACTCTTCCAAATCGCCTGTTTCAAAATCTTCAATAATTAGTCCTATTCCAACATAGAATATTTCTGTTGAAGAGTAATTATTGTCGGCAGTAATATCGCAGTTAATTTGAGCAATATGTCCGGTTGGCGAATCGTTTGAAACCGTAATATTAATTACAATTGTTTCTGTTCCAGTAGGTTCCAAGAAAGCTATTGCCGGATTTGAGGGTGTTGAATTAATAGTAATATTTGGGTCTAAAGTAGAAAAATCCAGATTAATATTATCTGCTCTGGAGCCTCCATTATTAATGTAAGTAATGTATAAATCGGCTGATTCTCCCGGATCTAAGAGATTGTCACCTCCATCGTCAACAAAATAATCGGAAACTTCAATAATTGGAGCTCTTGCAATAATAGAAAAGTTTCTTGTCCATGAATTTACTCCCGAATTTACGGTGCAAGTTAATGGAATAGAATAATTATCAGGAATTTGGTCCGAAATATCTATTCCAAAAGCTGCAGAAAAAGTCGATTCTGTTAAGCCCGGAAGTGTTCCCATATTCTCAAAATCATCAGTAATTGTAATATATGAATCAGATGAACTTAGTGTCATGGTACAAGCGGTCATTTCACTTGCATAAGTGTTAAAAACCGACATATCAAGAGTAATAGATTCTCCAAAGTCGATTATTCCGTTTGCTCCTGCATTTACATCGTAATCGATAATAATTCCATCTGTAGTAATAAAAAGAGTTTTTCGGGTTACAAGGCCATTTTCGTCAGTTGCCTTAAAGTTTATGGGTGAATTAAGGTAAGGTTCATCCACTGTTCCATAAAATAAACCAGTTGTGGTAATAAACATACCTTTTGGATAATCGGGATATTGTAATAAATATGTTTTTCCGGAAATATCGTTTGTAGATTCTTCAAAAAGCAAGTGATTAAAATGGTCGCCTTCGCTTAGACCAATCATTTCAGCCAAGCTTAAACCTGTGGCAAGAGTACCGTAGAAGAATTTTATATCACCATTTTTATTTATTCTAACAGCAAATTTCACATCAGAATAATCTGAAGCTTGTGAGGCATCGAAAACTATGGTTATGCTATCAGAATTCATAGAATAAGAAACATTATCGCCCTGACTGCCATAAAATCCAATATTTGCTGAGTACATTGGAGCAATCATTTTGTATTTATGAAACATTAATTCTCTGGTTTCCTGATAATAAGGCCAGGGCAGAAGGTCTCCCTGAAAAAGAACAGCTCCATCGTCGAGAACTGCAAGTTGAGAAAAGGTTTCATCGTAATAAGTAAATTCAAAAGGCAAATCGATGTAAAAGTGGCCTGAATTGAAAGTTCCTGTGCTAGAGCCTGCTGTTGGAAATGATTCAGCAATTTCAGTTTTATTGTAATCAATAATTATATCCCAGGCATAAGGTTCGTTGCCATTGGCGGCTTCCATTTGAAAGCTGTAATCTTCGTAAACGGTAATATCCGGAATAACATCGGTAGTAATTGTTATTGGAGTAAAGCCAACATTTTTTACTACTGAAAGCAGAGTTTGCCCGTTATTCACAATTGGCACATGGGTTGATGAGCAAACCGTTTCATCCATTCCGCCAAAATATGAAATAACCGAAAAATCAACAATTTCTCCAATTCCGGTTCCGTCTGCATCAACCTCGTCAACAATAAGGAAGTATTTAACATCCTCAGAAGGGTCTAGAGTGTTTAGAAATGGGGTTAAATCCAATCCAAGTTCAAGAGTTTTATAATCAGGCACAGTATTTCCGCCTTGCATGTAGAAGTTTCCGCCTTGATAGTTAAATACGGGAAAATCCATTACATAATCGGGACTTGTAGCAGCAGTGTTTGTTGAATATCCGGCATAAATTTTCAATCTTGCTCTTTTGCTGTGGGTAATAGTTGCCTTAAGAGTAAGAAGAGGTTGGCAATCGGCCTGAGGTTTAAGAACTTGTACGGAGTGATTCCAAATTCCCCCGTTGCTTATATCGTCGGCAAGACCTTTATAAAACATATAGCAAAAACCTCCATTTCCCCATGAAGGACCGCCTCCGTAAGTGTTTGCGTATTTTAGACCTCCAATTTCCCAATCGCGCATATCAACAATTCCGTCGGCGTTAATATCAATGTGGTTAGTGTATTGTCCGTCGCCATTAAAATCCCATCGTATAGAATCGTTATAACCAACAATAGTCATAGCGTGATTTGCAGAAGCTCCCCAGGTTGGGTGGCAGAACTTTCCGGCTTCTTCGGTACCGGCGGGCAAAGTCGCGGAAGCACCACAGCACTGAGCATAAAAAACAGCATAACCTCCACCACTTGAGCCATTTCCGTGGTCATTAATCCATCTTTTGAGAACCTCCAGACCTTCGGGAGTACCGGCTTCAATGGTATAAGCTTCAATTAGTCTGTTTTGCATTGCGTGGTAATATTTGTCGTAGCCTGTCATCCAAACAGTATCGTCGCCATTGTACATTCCGCCGTAAACATCAGAGTTTGGTGTTCCACAAGCTTTAAGAATTTCGAAGCTATGAAAGTAGCTAACACCTGCCCAACCGGTTCCTTGGTTTTGAAAGTTATAGGTAAAAAAAGTTGGGTATTGATTAGCAGAAACAGATCCGCTAAGGCCTCTAACAAAATTAATTTCAGAAGCAAAACACAATCCTACCGAGCTGGCCTGACCACAATCGAGGCTAGACTGAGCAAAAACAGGTCGGAAATATGGTTGGGTTGAATTATCAACAGCATAAGGAAGAGACTTTGCCATTGAAACGGAAGACAAGTCGCTTAAACGCAATTTTGGCATTGTTTCGAAATAAAGGGAATCGCCTTTTGTAATTGATCTGAAATCAGGTTTATTTTTGTCCTGACCATAGGTAAAAACCAGTGTTCCAACAATTAAGAAAATCGAAATAATATTTTTCATTTGGCAGAAATATAAATGAGTATTGATAATTTGTAAAAATATGAAATTTTTGACCATATTTTGCAGAGATTGTTTAGTTTTTTTGATTCGTTTTTAAATCCATCTTACAGAAACTTTTATGCCTTAAAGGTTTCATTTTAATCGTTTGTTTTTAGCTATACCTTTGCATTTAATAAAACAAAAAGCTAATTTTGTCCCCGTTATGAAAAAACATACCTTTCGTTTAAAAATTAATTATGAAGGTTCTTATAGGTATTGACGATACTGATAACAAGGAAAGTCGAGGCACAGGTTTTCTTTCCAGGCAAATGGGCAAACAAATTTCCGATACAAAATTGGGCTTTGTTGAAGGTATTACCAGACATCAACTTTTTGTACATAAGGATATTCCTTATACTTCGCAAAACAGTTCGGCTTGTTTGCTTGTGGAAACTGAAAAAATTGACTTATTGACTTCATTTTGCAGAAACTTTTTATTGGAAAATGCAGCTTTGGGTTCAGATGTGGGCTTGTGTGTTGCCAATTTCAATATTGTTTCTAAAAGGGTTTGCGATTGGGGAAAATCAGCCAAAAACACTGTGCTTTCTATGCAAGCTGCAATGAATATGGCCGCCGAAGAACAAATTTTTCTTGAAGGTTTAACAGGCACTAACATTGGTGTAATTGGAGCTTTGGCAGGGGTGGGTCTCAGAAAAGACGGCAACGACGGTAGATTCATCTGGCTGATGGGAAAAGAAATAAGAGACATGAACGGCATTATGAAAGCTTCCGAAATACTTTCCTTTTCAGGCATTAACAAAATTGAATGTTTAAACGGAACTTCACCCGAACCAAACGATTACATTTTGCTTGGCGATTGGGT
>JAFGXD010000180.1 GCA_016936815.1 Bacteroidales bacterium | reverse complement strand
TAATGCTTTTCATTTTTCTTCTTTTTAAGGTTAAAATTAATAAAAAACTCTAATTTTAACTTGTCTTAAAAAAACAGCCTAGTACCCTAGCCCCAAAGTCCAAATGTGTTCCTGTAGAGCCGGTTAGCTCGTTTATATTCTCTTTGCCATTAAACCCAAACCCATCAAAACATGGCATCATACATTGCTTTATAACTAAATTTGATTATTATCAAGCTTTAATCCCCATTGTTTTTGCTCTCTTTTTTTCCAATCGCCTTTGTGATGAAGGTAACTAATAATAAGTGGAAGAACAGAGGTTGCTTCGGCATAAACCATTTGTTCGTAGGTAGTATCAACTTTTCCCCATGAGGAGGCTTCTTTTAGTGTTGAGCTGGAACATGCACCATCTCTAACATCTGCAACTGTAATTTGAATTGCATATTTATGCATAGGTACATCAACTCCCAGCATCTCAGCACAAATTACTGTGTCTTGTGTGAAATTTTTTGGAACTCCTCCTCCAATCATAAACAAGCCTGTAGTTCCTGCTGCAATTTTAATCTTTGTTAATTCAAGAAAATCTTTAATTGCATCTAAAAAAATGTGGTTTCCCGGGTTATCAACCTGATGTTTAACAAGACCAAATCCTGCAGAGCTGTCAACAAAAGCCGGACAGAAAATGGGGACATTTTTTTCATAACAAACCTGAATTAGAGAATCTTTTTTTACAGAGTTTTTAACCAGATATTTGCCCATTTCACGAATAAACTCTCTTGAAGAATATGCGCCGGGTTTCAAAGAATCAGCTATTTCTTTCACTTTCATATCACACATTTGCAATTCTTCTTCGTCAATATAGGTGTCGTAAATTCTGTCTATGTATAAATCACGTAATTGCGTATCGTCCTGATAAGGATTTCCTTTGTAATGTTTGTAGCCTAAAGCTTCAAAAAAGTCCATATCAACAATTGAGGCGCCTGTTGCAACAATTACATCAATCATATTATTTTTCACCATATCTACATATACTTGCATGCATCCACCTGCACTGGTGCTTCCTGCTAGTGTAAGAATATTAGTACAATCTTTTTCCTTAATCATCATGTCGAAAACATCGGCAGCTACTGCTGTATCTCTTGAGGTAAACGACATTTCACGCATAGAATTAATAATAGGCGTTGCGTCAAACGATTTAATATCAATATGTTTGATAGTATCTTTTAGTAAATCTTGTTTTTTCATTTTGTTTTATTGTATTAAATTGATAATATTTTTTTGAATTTATAAGACAGACATTTGTAAACCAGTTTTGATGCAAGAAAATCTGAAGCTGCATGGTTCTTATTTGGGCAAAGTTCAACAACATCGAAACCAACTACATGGGTTTTTTCATTTACAATTCTAAGCAATTCCAAAATCTGATACCATAGCAGTCCTCCCGGTTCAGGTGTTCCGGTTGAAGGCATAATTGAAGGATCTAATCCGTCGAGATCTATAGTAACATATACATAATCTGTTAGTTTCTGAACAACCTGATTCATCCAAAAATTATCTGAAGTGTTTATATCGTGAGCAAAAAACACATTATTATAATCCATATTTGCTCTTTCTTCTTCATCCATACTTCTTATTCCAACCTGCACCATAGGCAGTCCCAAATCTTTAACTCTTGCCATTACACATGCATGGTTGTAAATGGAGCCTAAATATTCTTTTCTTAAATCGGCATGAGCATCAATTTGAAGTACAGAAAGATTATCAACATATTCATTATAAGCAAGTATAGTACCTATTGAGATTGAATGTTCCCCACCCAAAGTAGCAACAAATTTGTTGTTTTCTAAATGTTTGCATGTTTCGTCGAAAACTGCATTTACCATAGATTCAGGACTTTCCTTTTCCAAAATAGGTTTTGCGGTATATATGCCGGCTTTATAAACTTCCAAATCTGTTTCAATATCATATAATTCCATATTACATGAAGCTTCAATTATTGCTTTAGGACCTTTATCTGCACCCTTTATCCATGTTGAGGTGCCATCGTATGGAACCGACTGAATAACTATTTTGGATTTTTCATAATCGGTAAACTCTTTTGGTAAATCTCCGAAGTTCATTTTATTTTCAGTAATTGGTTAATAATATTTATACTTTTTCGGAGGACAAAATTAGCAAATTTTTCTAAACAATTTTACCATTTGAATTAAGTGAAATAAGTTGCAAAGGACAAGCCTTAATACAAATTCCACATAATACACAAAGAGAAGAATTTAACTCCAGAACATTAAAGGTTTCCGACATTTTTAGCGCACCCGAAAAGCATACTCCCGTGCAAGAACCACAAGCAATGCAATCGTTAATATTAACAATTAATTCTTTTTGAATCTGTCGGTAAAATATTCCTTCTTCATTAAGAAACGATAGTCCATTTAATAAATTTTGTTCCTTACCGAAAATTTCAACTACAAGTTTGCCCGTCTTTCCCGAACTTACATCGGCATTTAAAATATTTATCTCAAGGCTAAAATTTCTAATTAATTCCGAAATAATAGGCTTCTTTATTTTCTCCGGAGGAAAACTTATGCTGTATCTTGTGTTCATATCAATTGTTTTAATGAGTTAAGACTAGTATTCTCAGGAAAAATATTTACCGGCTCCGTTAAATAAAATTCCTTATCCAAAATCTGTTTTTTTAGTTTCCCTGCAATTTCCCTTGCTTTCTTAAGGCTAGAAAGTGGCGCTGTCTTTACCTTTAAACCATTAAGACTAATTTCTCCCTTTTGCAGCTCCGCATAATTTGTTGTTCCCAAAGCAGGATGAGCCGGGTCTCCATAATCGTAAATTGTGGTCTCAATCTGCTCGTTCCTAATCGAAACCGCTTTAGCCATATCAACATCCAAAACCGGTATCGGAATTCCTATGCCAACAAATAAGCTTACACCATATTTTTCGTAGTATGCTGCCTTAATATACTCTGCCGACATCTCTTTTGCATTGCCCGTTACAGCAAGTGTAGCCGCATTACTTAAAGGAATGTCAAACTCATTTCTTGGCTTAGAAGTATTAAACTGAGTTCCATTCCATGCAACATATCCCTGTGCCCCACCTAAAAATATCCTTGTCCCTATTCCTATTGAACGAAGTTTTGGGTCGTTTAACAAAGGACTCAATTCGCCCGAAGTCGAATAATTGGCATTTGCACAACCGGGCAATAAGGTACCCATGTAAGTGTATTTTGTCTTATCGCTTGCATTGGTAGCAACCGGATAATTCTGGTAAGCATTTCTGGGATTAAACATTATTATTTCGTTTACCGAATCCTTAGTAATACTTGTCTCAATCTCCCTTTTGGGATAGCAATCAGTACCCTTGCCTCTTGCCTTAAGCCTAATTTCTTTTCCTGCAATAAGCTCCTCAATAATATGACCACCACCGTATTTCTTGTTAAAAACCGATTCCGATGTAGCCCCAATATAAGCATCAACAGCAGCTATGCCCGCATATACCGGAACATCGTTAAGCGTAATTTCCTCCATCCTTATTGCCGGAGAGCTATGACCAAAATTTATAAACACCCCCGAAGAGCACATTGGCCCAAAAGTAGCAGTGGTTACAACATCAACCCTATTAAATATTTCTTCGGGCGATTTGGTTTTTCCAAGCAAAGAAACTTCTTCTGCAGTAAGCACAACCGCCGTTCCTTCGCTAATTTTGCGGTTAATTTCCTCAATTGTTTTTTTCTTCATCTTAATTATTATTAAAGATTTAACATGAAGAATGACTCATTAAAAAGCTTAGGAAAATTCCCCAACACCGGCATAAGGCCAAATGAGAGCTTGTTTAAATTATCATTCCTTGCCGGCATGAAACTTCAAAACCGGTTTGGCAGGTTTTGGCACCTTTTCCCGACGAAAATCGTCTGGATGGTTGCCGGAGCTTCGCAGAGCCTAATCTCTCCACTCCTCGTGATAACTCAAACTTTCAAAAAAGAGAAAGTTTAAAATCCTTGCAAAGCTAATACCTATTAAATTGAAAAAAAAGATTAATTAGAATATTTACCAAAAAATACGTATTGGTACTTATGAGCAATTCTATATTTGTTTAACCCCAAATAATTTGATAGTACAATTTATTGCAAGAATTTAAGTTTGTAGTGTTATTGATAAAAGTTTATTTACTTTGTTATTAATTAATAATGTGATATGAATAAACAAAAAGGAAATAAAATCATATAAAAAGGAGATGAAATTGGAATTGAATCTCTTCAAGGTTAGAAAAAAAAGAATTGATCAAAAATTCAGTAGAAATGTTTTATTGGTAAAAAAATTATTAAATGTTTCAAAAAAAATTGAAAGTAAAGTTTTGAAAACAATTGATTCTTATTCAGCTAATTAATTAAAGTTACTATTTTTATTGAAAAAAGAGAGAATTACAGTTTTCAAATAGTTAATTCTACTACCGAACACTAAATTTTAACAAATTAGGTCAAAAGTCAATCTTTTAATTTTTTTTTTTTACTTTTGTGCTATTATTAACTTAAACTCCTTACTAATGAAAATTTTAAACTTACTTATTGTTGCCCTTTTTGTTTCTTCTCTAGCTTTAGTTAGCTCTTGCGGAGATGATAAAAAATCTGATGACAAAGACGCTAAAAACGAAAAGAATGAGGCTGGAAAAGACGCTGAAGATGCTGATAATACTGCTTTGGAAAACGAAGATATTATTCAATTTTCAGACTTCTTATGTGAAATGAAAGCTCTTCAAAATAACCTAATGAAGGCTTACGAAGGTGGAGATGAAGCTGTTATTGCTGAAATAACTGCCGAGCTTGAAACAAAAGCCGCTGAGATGCAAGAAATGTCGCAAAAAATGGAGCTAAAATACGAAGATAATTTGGAGGCTTCTAAAGCAGCTCAAAAGAAAATGGTTGATATTCTTTCAGAATGTGAGCATTATACTACTGAAGAAATTGAAATAATGAAAAAACAATTTGCATCTGAAGAATAGTTTTCATGAAATTATTTATTGCATTTTTTTCAATAATATTTGCTGCCCTGTTAATTACTTCATGTTCTAGTGATTCAACAAGGGCAGCTAATTTATTTTGCAATATTAGTTCGCTTAAAGCTGATTTGCAAAAGGCCATAGACAGCGAAGACGAAGAAAAAATAAAAGAAATATCAACAGAAATTCACGAATATAATAGTGAATTGGAAGAAATCTTACTCTCTTATGATGGTAAAGATAATGAAGAAGATTTTCATGAAAAGTTGATTTCTGAGCTTAAAAACTGCAAAAACATTAACGAGGAAGAATTATCTGAAATTCAGAAATACCTCAAAAACCCAAAACTTAAAAACTCAAAAGCAAAGAGAAAAGTTAATGAAGAATTGAAAGAAAATAACAATTCTTCTAATCCTGCCGATTTATTTTGTAAGATTCAATCTATGGAATTAGAACTTAAAAGGGCAGAAAAAGATGAGGATAAACTTAAGACCAGAGAATTAAATTCCGCAATTCAGGAAAATAACAGAACTTTGGAGAAAATGTTTGTTGCCATTGAGAAGTCTGAGAAAAAGCAAGAATTGTTCGAGAAACTTATTGCCGATTTAGAAAAATGTGAGGTTCTTGATGAACAGAAAATTGCTGAATTAAAAGATTATCTATCAAAAAGATTTTCAATAGAATAATACACACTATTTGTTTGCGTCGATTATTACCTTTTGTTTTTCGTTCATTTTGTAAATTGCTTCATAAATAACCCTGCCGGTTTTTTCATAGTAAGCTATTTTTCCGTGCTTTGCCCCTTCTTTGTAATTAATTACACTTTCTTGCATACCTTCTTCATACCACGATTTCCATTCTCCATGAGGATTTCCTTTTTTATAGTACTCTTCTTTCACTTTTCTAACTTCAATTCGTGAATAGGTATCGCTATTTAACTTAGAAAAATCAATTCTTCCCAAAGCGGCATAAATCTCCCATTTTCCATCTTTTTTTCCGTAGAAATAAGAACCCAAAATATTTGGTTTTCCATTAGGAAAGTTAACAATATATTTGCCATGAAGTATTGATTTCTTTTCAATTACATTTTCATCAACATAAATTTTATCGGAATTCTTTTTTACATCTACTAAAATAAAATTTTCTTCTTTTTCAAGCTCACCAAATTCGTTCCAATATGCGGCAATTCCTGATTTCAATCCCATACTAAGCTCTATCTCAGAAAGTTTAACTCCATTAAAATGCCACTTTTTCCATAAACCGTTTATTATGCCATTAACAAATTCTCCTTGCGATTCCATTTTTCCGTTTTCGTACCAACTAGTCCACTCTCCCTCTTCCAATCCATTTTCAAAATTACCTTCATGATATTTTTGTCCGTTTTCGAAGTAAATCGTCCACAAGCCTTGTTTCATTCCCTTTTCGTAATTACAAGTTTTCCAAATCTGATCTGCTATTGGTTTGTAGTTTCCACGCAAAACTGAAGTGTCGTTGCCATAAAAAATTAAGGTTTTATCTCCTAAATTTTCAAATCTATCGAAGTTATACCAATAAGTCCATGTTCCATCCATTTTTCCTTCGTAGTAATTTCCTTCATTTCCTTTTTTCCCATTTTCACGGTAATAAGTCCATTTACCATGCTGAATATCGTTTTTAAAATTCCCTTCAATATCTAAGGAACCATCATTTTTCCACCATGTTGCTTTGCCATGCTGCTGTCCATAAGAAAATTCCATTTCCAATTCCCTATTTCCATTTTTGTACCAACGGGTGGTTATTCCGTGTCGTTTTCCTTCTAAATACGGAGCAATCATTTGTTTCGAGCCGTCTTCGTACCAGAAAGTCCAAACGCCATCTTTTTCCCCATCTTTCATTTTTCCTTCCATCATCTTCTTTCCACTTTCGTACCAAATTATGTTTTCTCCATTATCGTAATTCATCTCCGATTTCTTTGCTCCTTCTTCATACCAGTTTGTCCATTTTCCTGTTTCTTTTCCATATGAATATGTTCCCTTCGACATAGTATTTCCGTTTTCATATCCATAAATCCATTCTCCATGCGCTTTTCCACTAACATAACTTCCTTTTTCCATTAAATTTCCATTTGAAAAAGTTAGATTCATTAATCCGTTGCCGTTAGAAATTAATTGAGAACCATTAGGAGCCCAATAATTTAGCATCTTAACATCTTCTTTTTCGTAAACCAATTGTTTTTTTGTCTTTCCATTTAAGTAAAAGAATGACCATATACTATCTTTTTGCCCGGCAGAGTAATTTCCTTCAATCTCCTTATTTCCATTATTATACCAAATAGTGTATTTTCCATGCTGAACCCCGTACAGGTAGTTGCTTTCAGACTCTTTCTTGCCGTTGGAATAATAATAAATTAGTTTACCATTAACAACACCTTGCTCAAAATCAGTTTCTTGAATAAGTTTTTCATTTTTGTCGTAATACTTCCATCTTCCCTCCTCTAGCGAAAATCTTGTTTTTCCTTTAGATTGAATTTTTCCGGTTGAATAGTAGAAAATAACCTCCAAAGTATCGCCCTTTCCCCTAAAAACATCTTGTAATTGAGCCGAAATATTTATGGAAAAGATTGTTAAAAAAATGAATATCAGTTGTTTCATGCTAATTGTTTTTTCTTTTTTTTATTTTATAATATTACGCTAAGTAAGAATTAAATGACAATATTCTTTAATAAGTTGCCTATAAGTTATTCACAGGAATTTTAACAATTTTATTTTCTTTTTTCAGGAGTAATAATTACAGGGAAATTATTTTGTAAGAAAAAATGCAACCCTTCAAAAAATTACTTGTCTTTACAATTGAACATGAACTAAAAAAAATAAAGATAACTTTGCCGGAAATAAGAATCTTGTTTTGAAACAGGCATTTACAGACATACACAAGGATATTGTTGAGCAGTGCAAAAACGGTGTTCCAAAAGCCCAGTATGAGCTTTACAGGCTCTATTCAAGGGCTATGTATAACACTTGCTTTCGTTTGCTGAATAATAAAGAAGATGCAGAAGATATGTTACAGGAGGTTTTTACTTATGCTTTTAGAAAATTATCGGGCTTTAGATACGAATCGAGTTTTGGAGCCTGGCTTAAACAAATTGCTGTAAATACCTGCATTAACAAACTTAAAAAACGAAAAGCAGAACTGAGTTTTGTTGAGGATATCGAAAAATACGATGAACCGGAAGAGGAAAAAGATGAAAAAAATATTCAATACGAAGTTCAGAAAGTAATAAATGCCGTTGAACAATTGCCCGAAGGATTTAGAATTGTTTTTTCGCTGTATTTACTTGAAGGATACGATCATACTGAAATTTCTCAAATACTTGGTATTTCTGAGTCAACCTCAAAAACCCAGTTTTTAAGAGCAAAAAAGAAAATAAAAGAACTTTTAACATAGAAAAATATGGAAAAAGACAATTTGGAAAAATTTATTATTGAAAACCGGGAGGATTTCGATATTTACGAACCGGCCAACGATATTTGGGAAAAAATAAACTTGCCGGGTTCAAAGAAAAAAACAACATCATTGTATATTGTATTATCTCGATATGCCGCTGTTGTTGCAATAACTGCCATAATAACATTTCTGGCAGTAAATAATTTTAACAAATCAGATAAAAATAGCAATTCGGCAATAGTTGAAAATCCATCTAAAACCGAACAACCCCCTCAATCAATAATTATTCCGGAACTAGCCGAAGCAGAAGCCTATTACTCCGGTTTGGTTAATTCAAGAATTAATGAAATTGCAATTCTTACAACTAATAGCCCCGAAGTAAAAAAAGAACTGGACTTCGACCTTAAAGAACTGGAACAAATTTACGAAGAATTAAAAACTGACCTTGCCGACAATGCTGGAAATCAAGAAGTTATTGAGGCAATGATTCAAAATTACAGAACCAGAGTAGAAATTCTGGAAAGTCTCTTAATAAGTTTAAAAAACGAAAATAAAACCCGGGAAAATCATGAAAACAATTCAGTTTCTCTTTAAAATAAAAATACAATTTTTGGCATTCTTGTTATTATCAACAAGTTTGAATGCACAATTGTTTAACGACAAGCAAGTAATAGTAAAGTCGTATCCTGTTAATACCGGCACAAACCTGGATATCAACAATAAATATGGCAAAGTGCATATAATAAACTGGCAAAAAGACAGTGTAAAAATTGAGGTTGAGGTTTTTTATCGCTCAAACTCATTCAGCAAACTACAAAAAGCTAAAGATGGTTTAAGTTTTAGCTTTACGGGAACCATTCATTTTATTAATGCGGCCACAATTTTTGGGTCGAGTAAAACAGTATTTTCCGAAACAATGAAAAATATTTCGGAAACTTTTATAAGCGATAATAGTCTGGAAATTAATTATACAGTTTATATGCCCGATTATATAAATTTGAAGGTTGTAAATAAATATGGCGATTTTTATATCGACAATCACAAAGGAAACTTAAACCTTAATTTATCTAACGGTAACATAAAAATTAATGAAATAGTTGGTAATGCAACCATTGTGCACAAATTTGGTAATGCAACAATTGGACGACTAAGCACCGCAAGTTTCAACGGTTCCTATTCGGAGCTTCAGCTTAAAACAGCAGAACAATTAAGTCTGGAAACCAAATCAGGTACAGTTTATATTGAAAACGTAAATATTTTGAAAATTCAAAGCCGAAGAGACAAAATTAGTATTAATAATGCAAACAATGTTTATGGCTCTACATACTTCTCCGACGGAAATTTTCAGTTAATAAAAAAGGAGCTTAACCTTAATACACACTACGGAGTTTTTAATTTTTATTCTTTGCCTGCGGGAATGAGTTTTATTAATCTAATTGCAAAATATTCAGATTTTAATTTGTTTTTTGAATCTGGAGCCTCTTACACAGTTGATTTTAAACTTAAAAACACAAGCTTTATGTATCCGATAAATTCTTTTAAAATTGAAGAATCGTATAACGAAAAGGAGAAAACAACAAGCTATTCGGGTGTGGCCGGCAACGGAATAAAATCACTTAGCTTTAAAATAGTGGCAGAAAATGGTTCTATTGTAATTTCGCATAAATAATTTTGAAAAAATGCAACCCCTGAAATTTTATTTTGTCTTTAGGTTTAGAATCAAAAAATTTAATGAAATGAAAAAAATTCTATTATTATCAAGTCTCAGCTTATTGATTTTTAGTGCATGTCACGATCCATTTGGCTACTGTACAAACGGAAATAATGTATTAGTTAGTGAAACCAGGTTTGTTTCCGGCTTTAACGAAATTGTTTCCGAAGGCGATTACGAAGTAAATATTGTTCAGGGAGATGAATATTCTGTGGTTGTTGAGGCCGAAGAAAACCTTATGCCTTACATAGAAACCGACTTAGATAACTCTACACTAGTAATTAGGACAAAAAGAAGAAGATGCATAGACCCTAATTACAGAGTAAAAGTTTGGGTAAGTGCTCCCGAAGTAAAATCTATAATTTTAAGCGGCTCCGGCAACATAAATGCCGAACAAATTGAAACAAACTTCTTAAATGTAAAAATTAGCGGATCAGGCGATATTGTAACACAGGCCGTTTGTCAGAAATTAGATTGCAGTATCTCGGGTTCAGGAAATATTTCCTTAATGGGTTCTTGTGATGAAGGAGATATGCATATTTCGAGTTCGGGAAACATTAATGGATACGGAATGGAACAAATTACCAGCTTTGCTACAATTTCCGGTTCGGGAGATATGTATCTTTCTGTAATAGATTTTTTAGATGTAAAAATTACAGGTTCAGGATGTGTTAATTATATTGGAAATCCTGCCGTAACAGCAAAAATTACAGGTTCAGGTTCAGTAAATAATAAAAACTAAAATAATGAAGTTGAAAATTATTATATTAATACTCTGTCTAAATACGACCGGTCTGTTAGCACAAGATTACATTCAGGCTGTTGGCTATAGAGGAGGCTTTACAAATGGCATAACAGGAAAAATGTTTGTTGATGCCGAAACAGCTTACGAAGGTCTTGTTGCTTTTCGTTACGGAGGAATTCATTTTGCCGCATACAAACTAAAGCATAAGGCTGCCAATTGGAAATACAGCGATAAACTTTTTGTTTTTACAGGTTTTGGTGTTCATGCCGGCTTTTTTAACAATTACGATACGTACAATTTTCTTTCTCCATTTCGGGCTACATACAAGCGAAATATTACATACTCGGTAATTGGTTTAGATGGAGTTTTAGGTCTTGAATATAGGTTTATTAAACATCCCTTTGTTGCAGCAATTGATTTTAATCCCTTTTTCGACCTTTTTGGCCCAAATTATTTCAACATGCACATTAACAACTTTGCCATTAGCATAAAATATTGTCTTCAATAACTAAAAATATAAAAATAAAACAAAGAATATGAAAAAATTATCTTTAATCGCAGTAATCTTGTTATCGTTTACAACAGTATTTTCTCAGGAAAGCGACGATAAACAAATAAAGACCATTTTTGGCTCAGTCGATAGTCATGGCGGCTACGGAGCAATTACAATTAACTACACACCCATTAACAACAAAGATGGAATATTTATGGGCGGAAGAGGCTGTTGGGTAATTGGACACGGATTAGCAATTGGTTTTGGTGGGGGAGGCTTTTTTAATAACTACCATTACGATTATATTTTAAACGACGAATACCATTACGAAGGAGGTTACGGCGGAATGTACATTGAACCAATTATTTTGGGAAGAATGCCTATACATCTTTCACTACCAGTTTTTCTAGGCGTTGGCGGAATAGCTTATGCTTCCAGATATTCTGATTCTTATTACAACTCATCTCATATTATTGAGGAAGTTAGTCCTGTATTAGTTGCAGAACCCGGTGTAGAACTGGAGTTTAATATGTTTAAGCATTTCAGATTAGCATTTGGAGTTTACTACAGATATACATCCGAAATTAGTTTATACAACACGCCACCAGATTTGTTAAACGGATTTTCCGGAGGTCTTACATTTAAGTTTGGAAAGTTTTAGTTGAATATTACTAACTTTGCAAAAACCAACAAACCTTACACATTAAAAAGGAAGCAAAATATAAACCAAAGAAAAGAGCAAAACTAAGACTTATACTTGGAAAGCAATATTTTACCTTTAGAAGAAAACTTCTTTGGCTAAAGCTAAGGAAGTTTTTTGCTAAGGAAAAAGCTGATGTTTTGGAATTTGACGTCTTTCAACATAAATCGTTATTAATAAGACCATTAAAAGATGTTGATTTATGGCTGCAACATAATAAGGTTCACAATCTTTCTTTAGCAATAAAAAAAATTGACAGCATAATTATTAAACCCGGCGAAACATTTTCGTTTTGGTATTTGGTTGGCAAAACCGGTAAGAATAAAGGCTACAAAAAAGGCATGAATCTGGAAAACGGAAAAGTTGTGGCTCGCTACGGAGGAGGAATCTGTCAGCTTGGAAACCTAATATACTGGATGGTTCTTCATTCGGAACTTACAGTAAAAGAACGATGGAGACATTCTTATGATGTTTTTCCCGATGTAAACCGCACACTTCCATTTGGTTCGGGAGCAACACTTTCCTATAATTATATAGATTTACAATTTGAAAATAATACAAATAAGGTTTTTCAAATTAAACTTTGGTTGGATGATAAATTTCTTAACGGAAAAATTCTAAGCAATATAACAGTAGAAAACAACTATAAAGTTTACGAAGACAAACACATAATTAAAAACGAATTTTGGGGTGGATACACACGGCATAATTCCATTTTGAGAGATACAATTAACAGAAAAGGAGAAATAATTAAGACTGAAATTGTAACAAATAACCATGCAATAATGATGTATAACCCAATGTTGGAGAGTGGAGGTAAATAGTTAAAGTACATGTCGTTGACATGATTAGCGGAGGAAAAATAATGAATGGAAACAGCAGATACAGCAAAACAAAACAGCAAAAATAACTTTCTAATAAATCTTTAATTGTATCTTATTAAATGGTAAACAAACAATAGTGTATGAAATATTTTCAATTATTTAGAGATGTTATTTATTAATAGGTCTGTTTGTTGATAATTTGATAGTATGATAATACGGTAAATGGATGCCTTTTTTGACAAGTTGTAAATATAGTAATAATGTTTGAATTTTGTACTTGTTGAACCGAAACGGAAACAG
>JAFGXD010000179.1 GCA_016936815.1 Bacteroidales bacterium | reverse complement strand
AAGCATGGGTTCTTTTCCGGGAGATTGAATTGGTTTTAAATCGAACTTTCTGGTTTCAACAATTTCTTCTTTCCCTGTCTCATTTTCAAATTCGTGTTTAAGGTAAAGCTTTATTTTTAATGGATAAGATTTCATGTACATTCCGTTGAAAATTACTGAAAAATCGTGTTGACTTTTACCTCCTTTATATACAAGTTCAACAGTTAGAACATCGCCTGAAATAGAAGCAGAGTTAATTTTATAATCAAGACTATCCGGCATGGTCATAAACGATTTATCAATTGTGGCTAGCTTCATTATTTCGGTTTTAGATTTTGTTTCGGAAATATTTTCGGTTTTTTTCTTACATAAGCATCCGCTAATAAGAACCAGTAAAAGGATAGGAAGAAATATTTGTTTCATAAAAAATAATTTTGATTTATAAAAGTAAATAATTCATTTTGAAATATCTAAAGATTAATTGATTTTTTTGATAAATAGATTAAAAGAAAAAAGGATGGCTTCTGACCATCCTTTTATCATTTTATAGAAAAATTTCTATTTTGTTAGAATTATCTTCCTTGTAATTTCTGAACCTCCAACATTCAACTTCACAAAATAAACGCCCTGATTCAGATGCGAAATATCAAGTTTTGTTTTTGAAGAAACGCTATTAGATTGGTAAACAACTTGTCCTATAACATCCACAATTGAAAAACCATTCAAATTCTGGTTCACCATTTCAATATTAAGAATTCCTTTACTTGGATTAGGATAAATTGTAAAGTATCCATCTTTGTTGTTTGCAAGTCCATCACCAATTACATCTACGGATCCAACCACTTCACAACCGTTTGCATCGGTAACTGTAACTGTGTAAGTACCATCGGCAAGGCCTGTAATTGTTTCTGTTGTTGCTCCGTTGCTCCACAAATAAGTGTAAGGAGAAACTCCGCCTGTAGCAATAACTGAAGCCTGAGCAACATCGGAATTCATTGTTAGAACAATTTCTATTCCTTCGCCTATTGTAACACTTTCTGTTGAAACGCAACCTGCGGCGTCAGTTACTGTAAGTTCATAAATACCGGCAACAAGACCGTTGGCTATTGAGTTTGTAGCTCCATTCGACCATTCGTAAGAATAAGGGCTTGTTCCTCCTGTTGCAAATGCGGCAGCAACACCATCGTTTCCTCCAAAACAAGTTGCATCAACATTGGAAACCGATACAGTAGCTCCACCGGTGCTATTAATTACAACCTCAACACTTACCGAACAATCGTTTGCATCTGTAATAACACAAGTGTAAGTTCCTGCAGGCATTGCAGTTATTGAATTTGTTGTTTCTCCACCGGACCATAGATACGATAGAGTTCCAGTTCCACCGGTTGCAGTTATTGTAGCCCAACCATCAGATAATCCGCAATTTGCATCATTTACGTTGCTAGTATATTGTATTTCAGAAGGTTCGTTAATAACAACTGTTTGTGTACCCTGACATCCCGATGCGTCTGTAACAATAACAGTATAAGTTCCTGCAGAAAGATTAGTTGCAATTGCAGAAGTTCCTCCGTTTGACCATGAGTAAGAGTAAGGAGCTGTTCCGCCTGTTGCAGTTGCTGCAGCCGATCCTGAATTTGTTCCAAAACAAGCGGCATCGTTTCCTGTGGCAAAAACAGAAGGTCCATCGGTGTTTGAAACAACTACAGAAGCTGTAATTTCGCAACCATTACCATCAGTAATTGTGCAGAAATAAGTTCCGGCTCCAATTGCAGTTATTGAGTTTGTTGTCTGTCCACCATCCCATAAGTAAGTAAATGAACCTGTTCCGCCTGAAGGTGTCACCATCGCCCAACCATCTGTTGTTCCACAACTTGCATTGCCAACAGAACTTGTGTATGTAATTTGCGTAGGTTCAGTTATGCTTACTGTTTCAGAATCTAAACAACCATTAATATCGCTTATTACCACAGAATAAGTACCGGCACCCAAACCATTAATTACCGGTGTTGTAGAACCATTCGACCATGAATAAGTATATGGAGCTGTTCCTCCGGTTGCACTGGCACTTGCAGAACCTGTTGTTCCACCATAACAAGAAACATCTGTTGCACTGGCCATAGCAATTAATCCTCCAACATCGTTAATAGTAACAGAAGCTGTTTCAGAACAACCATTAGAATCTGTAATGTCGCAAGTGTAAGAACCTGCAGCAACACCTGAAATTGAGCTTGTAGTGGCTCCATTAGACCATAAGTAAGTTAGAGTACCTGTTCCACCAGTAGCAATAATACTTGAAGAACCATCTGTATTTCCGCAGTTTGCATTAACAACAGAAGAAGTATAAGCTATTTCTGTGGGCTCTGAAATTATTACAGTCTCAATATCTTCACAACCATTATTATCTGTAACAACTACTGTATAAGTACCTGCAACAAGGTTTGTAGCATTGGGGCTTGTTGCTCCGTTTGACCATAAATATGAATATGGCAAAGTCCCTCCTGAAGCGCTTACTGAGGCTGCACCGTTTGATTCTCCATAACATAGAGCATTAGTTCCTGTGGCAATTGCAGTTGGTCCTCCGGTATTTCCAATTGTAATAGAAGCCGTTTCCGAACAACCATTTGCATCAGTGATATCGCAAGTGTAAGTACCTGCAGCAAGACCTGTAACAGTAGCTGTTGTAGCACCGTTTGACCATAAATACGACAAAGTTCCTGTTCCTCCGGTAGCTGAAACACTTGCCGAACCGTCTGAGTTTCCGCAATTTGCATTGGTAACTGAAGAGGTGTAAGCTATTGCTGTAGGCTCTGTAATAGTAACAGTTTCAGAATCTGCACAACCATTTTGGTCGGTTACAACAACATTGTATGTTCCTGCTGCCAGACCTGTAACAGACGCTGTAACAGAACCGTTAGACCATGAATATGAATAAGGAGAAGTTCCTCCTGTTGCTGTTGCAGAGGCACTTCCGGTAGCATCACCATTACATGAAATATTTGTTGATCCTGCAATAGAAGCAGTTGGCCCGTCAGAGTCGCTTACAGCAACATTGGCAGTAATAACACAACCGTTAGCATCAGTTATATCGCAAGTATATGGACCCGAAGCCAAACCTGTGGCAGTTGCGCCACTAGTTCCAGTTGACCATAAGTATGAATAGGGACTTGTTCCCCCCGAGGCAGTAACAGTAGCAGAGCCATCGGAATTACCGCAAGTTGCATTTATTGAGGAAGAAGTATAGGTAATTTGAGTTGGCTGAGAAACAGTGGCAGCACTTGAGCTTGTACATCCATTTGCATCAGTTACAACAACTGTATAAGTTCCGGCAGCAAGTCCGTTTGCAGTGGCTGTTGTAGCACCGGTTGACCATAAATATGTAAATGCACCTGTGCCTCCTGTTGCAGAAACCGATACTGAACCAGTAGAGGCTCCGTAGCAAGCAGCATTTGTTGCTGTTGCAGTAGCACTAATAGCAGTTGGCTGTGTAATTGTTACTGATTCGCTATCTGTACAACCATTAGCATCGGTAACAACAACAGAATAAGTACCGGCAGCCAGTCCGCTAATAGTTGCAGTTGTAGCACCGGTTGACCATAAGTATGTTTTTGTTCCTGTTCCACCTGTTGCTGAAACAGTAGCCGAACCTGTTGAAGAACCAAAACAAGAAGCATTTGTTGATGTAACAGAAGCTGCAACAGCGGTAGGCTGAGTAATTGAAACTGTTGTTGTTGTGGTAGTAACACCATCGGAAACAGTTACAGTATTTGTTCCTGAGCACAAAGCAGTTGCAGTGGCTGTTGTTTCGCCGCTAGTCCATAAGTAAGTATAAGTTCCTGAACCTCCAACAGGAGTTACAGTAGCTGAACCGTTACAAGTTCCAAAACAAGTAGCGTTTGAAACTAAAGCAGCAGAAGCCGAAAGAGCAACAGAACCAACCTCAACATCTATACAATCTGTAGCTTGACAAGTATTTCCGTCAGTAACAGTTACGCAGTAATTCCCGGCAGCAAGACCTGTAGCAGTGGCCGTAGTTTGTCCACCAGTCCATAAATAAGTATAAGGACTTGTTCCGGTAGGTGTTACAGTGGCAGTTCCGTTATTAGCCCCGGGTGAGCTCTCATCTGTTGATGACATTGCCAAACTTGGGCCAACATTAATTGTTGCAGTAACAGGAGTTCTTGCGGAAACGCATGATTCTCCAGCTTCTACAACCCAATCGTAGAAGAAATAATAGAAACCGGTACCTGCACTACTGTTAGTTATTGAAATAACATCTGTAACAGTGTATGGGTAAGCAACTCCATTATTATTTCTCCACATATTTTTTGTACTTCCGGCATTAATAGCCAACTGATAATCAGTACCGGCCGGAACGTTAAAATTAAGAGTAACAGTACTGATTCCAGTAGGAACATTAATTACTGCAGACTGAAGAACTGTTCCACCGCTGTTTCTAAGTTCGAAAGTTCTATCGGCGGTGGTAGAAGCATTTACATCAACAGAAACGATTGTTAAGTCGGTTAATGCTGTAAAAATCTCATACTGATTATTATTAAAGTTTGCGCCGTTTGAATTAATATCTGAATTTCCAACAGTGTACTGATCAGCAGTGTAAACATTTTCCACATAATATGTTGTAGTACCTGTAATTGAAGGAGCAAATGTAGTTCCTGTATTTACCAGAGTTCCTCCTGTTGCTGCATCGTACCAATCAAGAGTTCCTGAGCCGGCAGCAGCAAGGTTTACAACACCTGTTCCGCAACGTTCGCCGTCTGTAACAGTTGGAGCAGTTGGCATATCAACAGTAATATATGCTGTTTCGGTATGTGTATCCGATCCGTAAGCATTTGTAGCTGTTAAGGCAACAGTATAAGTTCCGTTAGAAGTATAAGTATGCACAGGATTTTGTTCTGTTGAAGTATTTCCATCTCCAAAATTCCAACTCCATGAATCAACAGTTCCTACAGATGCATCAGTAAAATTAATTATTCCTGTGCAAGTTGAATTAACATCGGCTGAGAAATTGGCTGTTGGGGGAATAGATGTTGAAATAACATTAACTGTATAATCTTCTGTTTCACCCCATTCAGAGCTATGATTTACATCGCAAGGGCCGGGAGCAAGATTATATTCAATATTTACTCTCATTCTCGTACTTCCAATTACAGCACCAGCCGGAACAGTAACATTTCCGGTTAACACACCTGCGGTAACATTTGTAATACTTCCAAGATTCACATACTCACTTGCATCTGCAAAATCTCCATCCATGTTCCAATCAAAATAAACTTCGCAATAATCGGTATAATTACCGGCAGTATTTATTGTAACACTTATTGGATAGGTGCTTCCGGGAAGAATATCAGTAGATATTGATGTAAAATCGGTATACCCGTCATCTGCATCATCACCACTTGTATTGTTAATAGTGTTAAATGCAACATTCACTATGTATTCGCTGCCTGTATTGGTATAAGTTGAAGTACAATAAGATGGTACAGTAACAACAATATAACCATTCTTTGTTAAAGTTCCAGGACCAATTCCATTTGTAGCAACTAGAGTAACATCATAAGTTCCGGGAGTACTGTAGGTTATACCGGTTGGATTTTGATCTGTTGAAGTTCCGGGAGTTCCTCCTTCAAAAGTCCATGCCCAAGATGTTGGCATGTTTGTTGAAAGGTCGGTAAAGTCAATTGAAGTACCCATGGTAATATTTGTCTGGGAAGCTACAAAATCTACAACCGGAGGATCAGAAATTGGGTTTACAGTAATATAGCCAACTTTTGTTTCTGTATCGTTTCCGGCACCATTTTCAACATAAAGACTAACAGTATAAGTTCCGGGAGTATTAAAAGCAATTGAAGGATTTTGTGTTGTACTTGTATTTGGAGTACCACCACCACCAAAGTTCCAACTCCAAGAAGCCGGATAATCTGCGGAAAGATCGGTGAAGTTAATTGTTGTTCCTGCCGTTACTACAGTCTGGTCGGCAACAAATTCTGCAACCGGAGGAGTAGTAGAGTTAATTATAGTAAGCGTTCCAATATATGGTGCTCTGTTTTGTTTTGTTACAACAACATCGGCTGTTCCGGGTACTGTAAATGCAGGGAATGTAAGTGTTACCGAAGTGGAAGCGCCTGTATATTGTGCATCCAACAATACGTTGTTTTGTGAAATAGCAACATAAGCATATTGTTCAGTTGTAACTGTAAGTGAGCTTGTTCCAACATTTACAGGATTTGTATAGGTAGCTGAAATTGCTGCAGGTTCCCAGAAATAGTTCATTACCGATGGGTCTCCAAGTAAATGATAAATTTCCCAGTAATAATTTTTCATTCCATCACCGGCCTGCTCAACTGCCATATTTCCTGCCATTATCAATGCAGAGTTTGTAACATACCAAGCCGATTCAGCCTCACCATTTTGGTGGAATGAACGGTCGTAAGCACCTAGCTGACTTGCATTATAACCAACCGGAGGAGTCGATTGAATATTGGAAGCACCTACGCCCCAATGGTAATCTTCATCCCAATAAGAATAGTTAGAACCGCCAATATATCCAACAGCACCACCATTTGCTTTTCTTAGTACAGCCTCGGCAAAACATTCGTTGTCGTTAATTGTGGCAGACTGACAACAGTTTCCAACCATTAAACCATATTTTTCATTATTTGTTAGGGTTGGCACAACACCCACTTCAAAACTTGGGTTATACCAACCGGCAGAGCTACAGTGGGCAGTATAGTTAGCATAAGCCACACCACTATTAAAATCTGCAATAATTGCAGAAACACTTGCTGGAAGATCCGATTCAGGATATAAATACTCATATACTGAAACACCATTTGACGCATTAAAATAATTTGTCATTCCATATTGCAATTGACCGTTTCCATGAACACTAGAAAAACCGTTAGGGTCTCCACCTTCCTGATCAACTCCGGCAACAAGCAAAGTATTACCTAAATATGAAGGATCGGACATTAAGTATTGTTCATACATTAAAGTTTTGTCGATTTGCGGCTGCAATTGGTTTGTTGTTTGGGCAGAAAACCTTCCAATGTAAACTTCCGGGAAAAAGTCACCTGTATATTCGCCATAATACATATCGGTTTTATGAGAAGATGTAGTACCGCTAAATGTAGGAACCTGAGCAACATCACCAACTAAAAGGATAAATGTTGGAGCAGGATCCGAAGCAGTACCTGCGGTGTAAAGTCCCTGAAGGTAGCTTTTTATTGTGTTTGTAGTGCTTCCAACAGCAGGATTATTAGTATAAGCTTCAATTACATTAAAACCTTTTCTTGTTTTCCATTGAATAAAAGGCTGTAGTTGACTTTGGAACATAGGATCTGCAACAATAACATATTTTACAGGGTATTTTGTAATAGCATCTTTTGCTGCAGGAGCTTCATAGTTTAAAACAGAATTAAAAGACGACTCAAACATTGGTGAGTAGGAATTGTCTTTCATTGCGGCTGTTAACGCCAAATCTCCGTTTGTAAAAACTAATTCAACTTCCAAATTATTGTAAATTCTTATTGTATTTTCTACCGGATTATATTGTATTGGAGAAATAGTAAGGTTGGCAAGCCTTGTACCTCTCATAACACCTAAAATTTCAACGCTTGCCAGAGGGTCTTTTGTAAAGGCATTGTGGGCATAAGTTTCTTCATCAAATTGAAAAACAATTTCCGAAGGATCTGCCGATTTTGAATAAGAAGGTTGTACTGGATAAACAAGGTCTGTAAGGTTATAATCATCAAGATCTATTATCTCAAGATCATAAGAAATAATGTTTACCTCCACATCTGCCTCAAAAGGAATCTCAATTAAGTTCCTTAATACCGGCAAATCCGGTTTACCAACGTTGTTTACGTTTCTTGTGTAATTTTGAACTTCCAACTTATTGAAGTTAAGTTCATCAGCATTTTTTTCTTTTGCCCTAATTCCGGAAATTTTATTAACTACTCTTAATGAATTGCTGCTTTTTTGCAAAACATTTAGCTGAGTTTTTTCCGATGAGAGCTTAATTGTTGTGTTATTTTGCGAATACATGAATAGTGAAACGCAGAACACCATAACAAGGCTTAGTAGAATTTTTTTCATCTTTTTTTAATTTTAGAGTTTGCTTGTCTTTAGAATTTTGGTCAAAGTATTATTTGTAATTTTCAAATATATAAAAAACAAGAAAGAAATCAAACAAGCTAAGTATAATAACTTAGGTAGTTCGTGTATGAAATTCCGTAATTTGTACAAAAAAAGGGAGAAAACTCTCCCTTAATTTTTCAAAATGGTTTGAATGGCAATTAGTTTGCTATTACAATTTTTTCAGTAATCTTACTTAGTCCTGTTGAAATTTGAATATTGTAAATACCCGGTGTTTGGTTAGAAAGGTCTATTTCAGTTGTTTCATTATTTGAATTAATACTGAAAACGGTTTCTCCAAGAATGTTAATTACTTCAATTACAGAGTTTTTTGGAGAATTTACAAAAACCAAACCAGTTGAAGGATTTGGAAATACTCTTACAAGATTGCTGTGGTTTTCCTCAACACTTACTTCTCCAACACAGAAATTTACAGATGTTTCGTAACCAAAATTACCTCCTCCGGTTCCGTAAACCTCCGAAATAGTAGTATTAGAAATAGTAAATGAACCGTCATTCACATATCCATCCATTCCATCTCCATAGCTGTCGTAAATTGTTAGAGTATAACAACCTTCGCCAAAACAGAAATCGTAGTTATATGTTTGCGAACTCCAATTGGAATAACCTCCTCCGGAATATAATACAGTTCCTGAAACATCGTCAGTTATTTCCCAAGATGTTTCTTCTGCATAATCGTCGGTCGTTAGTGCTAAAACAATAGTCTCAGCATCTGCAAAAACTGAAAAGGTTTCAGACTTCTCATCGTTTGAGGTGTTTTCGTCGCTTCCTCCGTTAGGATTTGATGTATAGGCTGTGAAAACCATATTTCCTACCACAAGATTATCTGAAGGAAATTCTACAACAGCAGTTGCATTTGGAATTAATGTGCCTGTCCAGTTAATTGTTTGAACAGTACCTGAATTTATCTGATAATTTACATCAACACTTGTTAAATCTACTGTTCCTTTATTTGAAATTGTAATTGAAGGAATAAAAGATTCAGCATTGCAATAAACATCTTCAAAATCGTTAATTGCAGTTACGGCAGCATCGCCGGCGGTAACATTGAAAACCTTACTAGTAGTGTCGCCCGGATGAAATTCATCTTCAACCCCATTTGGCCATGATACAAAAGCGGTAATTGTGTGAGTGCCGCTAGGTAGTGTAATTAATGGAAATACTACTTGTTCGGTTTCGTATTGGGCAAGATTTCCTGTCCATGGCTGCGAGGTAATTGTTCCACCATCAATCTCATAACCTACCTGAGCTGCAGTTAAGTTGGTATTACCCAAATTCCTTATTGTAAAAGTTGGGTTTACCTCTGCTGCCATAATGCTGTGATTAGTTAGAGGAATATTTATTTGAGAAAGTTGTGCATCGTTTTCAGTATTTCCCGAAACTATGTCTAAAGTACTTATAAATGGTTGACGGAATTGCTTAGTTACCACAATGTCGGCAGCACCGGGATTTAGCAGAGCTGAAAACTCAAGTGTAACAACTGAATTTGATCCTGTATATTTAGCATCATACAAAACTCCATCAACAGAAAGTGCAACGTAAGCATAAGGTTCTGCAGTAACTTCAAGAGAAATTGTGCCTACGGGAACGGGATTCATGTAATTAACGGTCATTGCCGGTGGAACAGAAATATATGTCATAACTGATGGGTCGCCCATTAGATGATAAATTTCCCAGTAGTAAGTTTCGCTTCCGCCTGCTTCGGTAACTGCCATATTGCCGGCATACATTACTTGTGAATTGGTAACAAACCAATCGGCATAATCTTCACCATTATCGTGAAATAGACAATCGTATGCGCCAAGTCCTGAGCCTGCATAAGTTGGGTTTGCGGTTATTGAACCCGATGGCATTGAGCCAACTCCCCACCAGAAATCTTCGTTCCAATACGTGCTGTTTGAACCGCCGATATGACCAAGGGCTCCTTTATTTTCTGCTCTTAAAAGCGCTTCTCCAAAACAAACGGCTACATCAAATTCATTAGAGAGACAACAATTTCCAATCGAGAGCGGATACTCATGGGCATTTGTCATACTAGCTACATTGGCTACAGAAAATGAAGGATCTGCCCAACCGTCTGAACTGCAATGTGCTGTGTAGTTTACAAAGCTGCAACCTTCAGAAACCTGAGCTCTAATGGTTGCGTCAACGCCGGTGGCATCGGAAGCAGGATAAAGCCATGTATAATCTGTAATTCCATGCGCTGCATTAAAATAATATTGAGTTCCGTAATTAATTTGTCCATTTCCATGTGTTGGAGCCATTGAACCATCTACACCGGAAACCAAAACTACATCATTTAGAAAAGCATCTGATGGAAAAAGATATTGTTCGTATTCCAGAGTTTTGTCAATTTGTGGCTGTAACTGGTTTGTGTTGGTGGCAGAAAATCTTCCGTAATATACCTCAGGATAAATATCTCCTGCGCCATCGTAAGTACAGTAATATAAATCGGAAATGTGTGATCCGGCAGTACCGCTGAAAGCCGGAACCTGTGCCTGGTCGCCAACAAAGAGAATAAATGAAGGGGCAGGATCTGTTGGAGTTCCTGCTGTATAAAGTCCTTGCAAATATGCTTTTATTGAAGTTGTAGTTGAACCAACGGCTGCATCATCTGTATAGGCTTCAATTACGGTAAATCCTTTTTTTGTTTTCCATTCGATAAATGGCTGTAGAATTGTTTCAAACATTGGATCGGAAACAATTACGTACTTAATTGGATAAGAAGTAATTTCATCTTTCGATTTAACCGGTTGATAATTTAATAGTTTTGAAAAAGTGCTTTCGAATGCAGGAGAAAAATATTGGTTTTTCTGACTTACCGTTTTCGAAAAATCAGCATTTTCGAATACTACCTGAATTTCAATATTATTATAAACTTTAAGTTGATTAGTAACCGGATTGTATCTGAATGGCGCAATTTCTAATCTTCCAAGCTGAACGCCTCTGGAAAATCCCAAAACTTTAACTTCTGCCATAGGCCTTTTATTAAAGGCATCGTTCAAATAAGCTTGCTCATCGTACTGAAAAACTATTTCCGAAGGGTCGGCAGATTTTGAAATTGAAGGCTGAACCGGAAACATTTTAAAAGGAGTTGCCAAAGCATTCAAATCAATAATTTCCTCATCGTAGCTTAAAACATTAATTGTTATTTGGGCTTCATGAGGTATTTCAATTAAATGCTTAAGCATAGGAAGTTCAGGACTTCCAATCGCATAGTTTTTGGTATAACCGGGAATTTGTAATTGAAGGAAATTTCCTTTTTCGGTTTTAACAACCAGATAGTTCATTTCAGAAAGTGTAGAAATAACCTGAAATCCGGTTTGGGATTTGCTAACTAGCTGTAAATCGTTTTCACTTGCGTTATTTAGTTTCAATTGTTGAGCATTGATTGATAACGCCGTAAAAATCAAAACGATAAGTGCAAAAAATCTAATAATTTTTTTCATAAGTAGTTTGTTTTATTTTGAAATAAGACTAATGTTTATATAAATTAGTTGCTTTTGATGATGAATCTTTTTTTTCAACAATCCAAAAATACAATAAATTGATGTGGAAAAGATAATCTTTGGTATAATAAAAAAGTTATTTAGTCATAAAAAAAGACCTTAGAGTTGCTTTTGTTGAAGTAGTTTCTTTAATTCGGCTATTTCGTCTCTAAGTCTTGCAGCTTCAAGAAAATCGAGTTCTTTGGCAGCTTTCTCCATAGCTTTTGTAGTATTTTGAATGGCTTTTTCCAAACCTGTTGCATCCATATATTTTACAACAGGGTCGGCTGCAATGCTTGGTTTTTCGGGTTCAAGAGAGGTATATTTCTTTTCTTTTGAAAAAGCTGAAAGAGTTTTGTTTAATATTTGAGTCGGGGTTATTCCGTGTTCCTGATTATATTTTAATTGTTTTTCTCTTCTTCTGTTTGTTTCGTCCATTGTTCTTTGCATGGAACCTGTAATTTTATCGGCATACATTATTACCCTGCCATTAAGGTTTCTTGCGGCTCTTCCTGCTGTTTGTGTCAACGATCTTTCAGAACGAAGAAAGCCTTCCTTGTCGGCATCTATAATTGCAACAAGACTAACTTCCGGCAAATCTAAACCCTCTCGAAGCAGGTTTACTCCTACTAAAACATCAATTCTTCCCGAACGTAAATCGTCCAAAATTTCAACTCTTTCCATAGTATCTACATCGGAGTGAATGTATTTGCAGCGTATCCCGAGTTTATGAAAATACTTGGTAAGCTCTTCTGCCATTCTTTTGGTAAGGGTTGTTACCAATGTTCGTTCTTCTTTTTCTGTTCTTTTTTCAATTTCTTCAAGCAAGTCATCAACCTGATTTTTCGATGGTCTAATTTCAATTACCGGATCCAACAAACCGGTGGGACGAATTACCTGATCTACAACCACACCGCCGCACTTATTTAACTCAAAATCTGCAGGTGTAGCCGATACAAAAAGCGTCTGGTTAATAAGGTTTTCAAATTCTGCAAAAGTTAAGGGTCTATTATCCATTGCTGCGGGAAGCCTAAATCCGTAATCCACAAGGGTTTCTTTACGAGAACGATCGCCACCAAACATTGCATGAATTTGTGGAATAGTTACATGCGATTCGTCAATTACTGTCAGAAAACCCTTAGGAAAATAATCTAAAAGACAGAAAGGCCTTGTTCCCGGTTTTCTGCCGTCGAAATATCTTGAGTAGTTTTCAATTCCTGAACAATGCCCGAGTTCCTTAATCATCTCTAAATCAAATTCAACTCTATCTTTCAATCGTTTAGCCTCAAGATGTTTTCCGTTTTCCTTCAGAAATCCAACCTGTAGCATCATATCATCCTGAATCTGAGAAATTGCCTGATTAATACGAAATTGCGTAGTAACAAAAATATTTGCAGGATAAATTATAGCTTTATCAAGTTTATGAATAATTCCACCGTGATAGGGGTCGAAAGAAACAATATCTTCAATTTCGTCGCCCCAAAAAGAAACCCGGTATGCATGGTCGCCATAAGCCAAAAAAATATCTACGGTATCGCCTGTAACTCTAAATGTTCCTCGTTTAAACTCCAATGTTGTTCTTGCATAAAGACTATCAACCAAAGTATGAAGAAATTTATTTCGACTTATTAACTGATTTTTTTCAATTGTAATGGTGTTAGAATGAAAATCTTCCGGGTTTCCAATGCCATAGATACATGATACTGAAGAAACAACAATAACATCTTGTCTTCCTGATAATAAAGAAGATGTTGTTGAAAGTCTTAATTTTTCTATTTCATCGTTAATTGAAAGATCTTTTTCAATATAAGTGTCGGTTACAGGCAAATATGCTTCGGGTTGATAATAGTCGTAATAAGAGACAAAATACTCTACCGCATTTTCAGGAAAGAATTGCTTAAACTCGCTATACAACTGAGCTGCAAGGGTTTTGTTATGAGAAAGAATAAGAGTAGGTTTTTTAATTTGCTGAATAACATTTGCCACGGTAAAAGTTTTTCCTGAGCCTGTAACTCCCAGCAAGGTCTGGAATTTCTCACCATTTTTTAAACCATTTACCAGTTCTTCAATAGCTTGAGGTTGGTCTCCCGTAGGTTTAAAATCAGATGTTAGTTTAAATTCCATAGCCAAAAATAGTCTTTTATCCTTAAACTATCGAGAAGTTATTACAAAATTATTTCCTCTTGTTTATTATTGCTTATAGCTGTTAGCCTTTAGCTATTAGCTCAATCAATAATTAAAAATTCGTAATTCGTAATCAACAATCCCATCCAATTTCTGCCTGAAACAAATTTTTTCTCAAAACAGCTTTCAGTTACGGCGGGTTTGGCGGTAAAAATAATCCTTTGTATAAATATTTAATCCCTAGCGGGATAACTGTTGGCCTTTAGCTATTAGCTCAAACTAAACACTCAAAACTAAACACTCAAAACTAATAATCTAAACGTCAATTTTAGCGTAAGTAGCGTTTTGCTCAATAAATTCCCTTCTTGGAGGAACTTCATCACCCATTAGCATTGAGAAAATTCTATCTGCTTCAAGTGCGTTATCTATGGTAACCTGACGAAGTGTTCTTGTTCCGGGGTTCATAGTAGTATCCCACAATTGTTCTGCGTTCATTTCACCAAGACCTTTATAACGTTGAATATGCAAACCTGAATCGGAGCCGCCGCCAAATTCCTGAATAAAAGCTTCTCTTTCTGTTTCGTTCCAACAATATCTTTGAGTCTTACCTTTTTTTGCCAAATAGAGAGGTGGTGTTGCAATGTATAAATAACCGTCTTCAATAAGTTTTTTCATATAACGGAAGAAGAAAGTCATTATTAAGGTAGAAATATGGCTACCGTCAACGTCGGCATCACACATTATTATCACTTTGTGGTATCTTAGTCCCGAAAGGTTAATTTCTTTACTATCTTCTTCAGTTCCAATAGAAACTCCAAGCGCGGTAAAAATATTTTTTATTTCTTCGTTTTCGAAAATCTTGTATGGCATGGCTTTTTCAACATTAAGAATTTTACCTCTTAATGGCATAATAGCCTGAAACTTACGATCTCTGCCTTGCTTTGCAGTTCCTCCTGCAGAATCTCCCTCCACAAGGTATAATTCGGTTGCGGCAGGATCTTTATCGGAACAATCGGCAAGTTTCCCCGGCAAACCGGCTCCTGAAAGCACATTTTTTCTCTGAACCATTTCACGGGCTTTCCTAGCTGCATGTCGAGCCTGAGCAGCGAGCATTACCTTAGAAACAATTTGCCTTGCATCTTTAGGATTTTCTTCAAGATAATGTGTAAGCAGAGCACTAACAGCCTGATCGACATGCAAACTAACATCAGAGTTTCCAAGTTTAGTTTTTGTCTGACCTTCAAACTGGGGTTCCTGAACTTTAACTGAAATTACAGCAGTAAGACCTTCACGAAAATCATCGCCGCTAATATCAAATTTCAATTTAGAAAGCATTCCTGAATCGTCGGCATATTTTTTTAAGGTACGTGTTAAGCCTCTTCTAAAGCCTGTAAGGTGAGTTCCACCTTCAATAGTATTAATATTATTAACGTATGAATAAATATTTTCAGAAAATGAAGTATTATATTGCATTGCAATTTCTACGGGCACTTCACCTGTTTCAATCGAAATATAAATTGGTGTTTCAATAAGTTTTTCCCTATTTTCGTCAAGAAATAATACAAATTCCTTAAGCCCGTCTTCGGAAAAGAATTCCTCGTACTTATACTCACCATCAACCATTTCGCGCTTATCGGTAAGTTTAAGTTTTATTTTCTTATTTAAGAAAGCTAATTCACGAAGCCTGTTGGCAAGAATTTCAAATTTATATTCTGTAGTAATAAAAATTGTATCATCCGGTCTAAAAGTAACCACGGTACCTGTTTTGTCAGAATCTCCAATAACTCTAATGTCAGCCAAAGGTTTTCCCATTGAATATTCTTGCATGTGAATTTTTCCATCGCGGTGAACTTCAGCTCTCAAATAAGATGAAAGTGCATTAACACAAGAAACACCAACACCATGAAGACCACCTGAAACCTTATAACTGTCTTTGTCAAATTTACCACCGGCATGCAAAACAGTCATTACAACTTCCAAAGCAGATTTTTGCTCCTTTTCATGCATTTCAACAGGAATACCTCGTCCATCATCCGTAACGGTAACAGAATTATCCTCGTTAATTATAACGTCAATCTCACTGCAATACCCAGCAAGTGCTTCATCAATAGAATTATCAACAACCTCGTAAACCAAGTGGTGAAGACCTTTCTGACCAATATCACCAATATACATAGCAGGTCGTTTTCTTACCGCTTCTAGTCCTTCTAAAACCTGTATACTGTCCGCTGAATACCCACCGTTTTTCTTGTTTTCTTCGCTCATTTTTTTTGTGAATTAATTTTTTTTTAAGAACGGGTAAAGGTACAAAAATTACAGTCCTAAAAAGGAAAAATAAGTCAGGAATGATATTGTTTTATCAACAAAATAATTAACAGATTTCTGAATCTGAATTCCAGCATTTTAAAGATATTACAATGTATTATTGGTGTAAAAATTAGTGAGTTAATTTACTGTATAATCTCACAATTGGTTTATAATTATTATTAAAGATAATAAACCTCAAGCAAAACTGATTTAGGTAAAGGATTAATGATTAAACTCTTTAGTTCTGCGGGGATAAGAACAGTTTCTCCTTTTTTTACCTCAGTTATTTCGTTATTGCAATTAATTTCAAAACTTCCATCAAGGCAAATATAAATAACAAACGAATCAATAAAATTGTATTCTTTTATTATTTCCTTATCGAATTCAAGAATGTTTGTGTTAAAATGCTCGCAATGAATAAGCCTTGATTCCAAATTTGGTAATGATTTGTAGTTAGTTTTGTACGATTCTTCAACAGTAAAATCTATTGCTTTCATAGCCAAATCGATATGTAAATCTCTTAGGTTTCCGTTATCGTCTTTTCTGTTATAGTCATATAATCTGTATGTTACATCGGATGTTTGTTGAATCTCGGTAAGCAAAATACCTGCTCCAATTGCGTGTACTCTTCCTGCAGGAATAAAAAATAAATCGCCTTTTTTTACCTTTTCAAAGTTCAGATAATCTTCAGGATTTCCATTTTCAAGAATTTTAGCAAAGGATTCGGGATTAGTTTTTCTTTTGAAGCCTGAAACCAGACGCGAATCAGATTCGGCATCCAAGACATACCACATTTCAGTTTTTCCATAGGCATTGTGCTTTTCCATTGCCAATTCATCGTTTGGATGCACCTGAATAGATAAATCTTGCTGTGCGTCTATAAATTTTATTAGCAATGGGAATTCGTCGCCAAATTTCTCATAAACTTTTTCTCCAACAAGGTCACCCATGTAAATTTCAATAAGTTCCTGAATGTTGTTGCCTTCTAAAAAACCATTTGAAACTATGGAATAATCATCTTGCAAGCCCGATATTTCCCATGATTCGCCGCAATTGGTCATTTCGGGACTGCCTTTCCCAAAATATTTATGGAGTTTATTTCCCCCCCAGATTTTCTCTTTTAAAATTGGCTTAAATTTTAGTGGATATAGCATATTGTATCTATTTAATTCAGTTTACAGTTTTAGTAAATGAAAATTTGTACAAAAATAGCTTTAAATGTTAATGGGAGATTGTTAAAATGAAATATTTTTTTCAAAATTAAATTGAAATTGCAAACACTTTTTCAGTAAAACTTATTGCACAATTAGCTTGAAAGACCCGTTTGTTTCGTTGTTTGGATTTCTGAAATTTCCAATATAAAGGCCTGGTTTTAGTCTTTCAATAGAAAAACTGTTTGTTTTACCGGTTATATTAAAAATCTCAATTAATTCACCTGAAATTGAGAATATTTCAAGCATTAATCCTTGCTCAGGAAGAATTTCAAGATTTACATTTATAATATCGGTGGCAGGATTTGGGAAAACAAAAGCATAGAAGGAAACAATATTTGTATTTTCCTCTTCTGGCAAAGTTAGTAGAATTGGTGTGCAAATAGCAGTGGAGGTAGTGTTAGTAACAATTGGAGGATTATAATCGAAAAATATATAGGCAGTATTAGTTACTGCATTACCGACCGAAACACTTTCTTTACATTTAATTCCGTATTTAACATAGCCGTGACTTTCTAATTCGTTGGTAGATGAGTCGGGTAAAACCAGATCTTCAAAATAGAAATCAACTATTCCGGCGCCATACATTGAATAGGTAAGTGGATGACTTGCGGAAATTACACGAAAAGTAGATGGATTAAGAAAATTGCTCAAAGTATCTATAATATGAACAAAACTTGTTGGAAATGTTCCTGTATTTTGAAACCTTATGGTGTATTCAATCTCAATTCCTTCTTCAACCTGCTCAGTAGAAAAATAATTTCCTTCCGAACATGCTTTGTCATTTGGGTCGTATGAGGCTACCACAATTTCATGCAAATTATCGAAATTGTCAACGGGGTTAGCATCGCCGTAAATGGGGTTAATTTTTGAGTAGCAATTAATGGAATCTCCCATTAATGAAGATGTAGAGGTTTGTACATCAATAAAAATATCGAAGAAATCCATAAAGTTTTCTAAAGTAGGAATATTCCAAATTAGAGTATCGCCATTAATTTCATTTGGATAAGGAACAGAAGAAATAAAATCGAGTTGGTTGTCTATGACAAGTTCAACAACAGGACTCATACTAACTGAACCTCTGTTAACTGCACTGAGGTGTAGTGTAGTGTTAAATCCAGGATTAAAGACTGAAATGTTAGTAAGGTCAATAGAAACATCCTGAATATCTGAAGTAACACAGATTCCAAAGTTGTAATTTGTTGAAGCTCCTGTATTAATATAATATTCAGGAATTGAAGAACAATAAGCGCTTGAAAGATATGGTCTTAAAGTATCACCAAGGGCATCTGTAAAAATAGAAAAATTGCCTTCCGAATTTGTTGAAGAATAAATTCCATAAGGATTTGTGGCAACATTAATATTTTCTAAACCTTCTTCACCCGAATCTTTTATGCCATTACAATTTATATCATAAAAGACCTGACCCTGAATTTCGTCAAAAACTCCTGACCTTCTCCAAACACCTCTGTACTGAGATCCGGAGTATAGTATTCCGTTAAGAGAAGCTAAATCGCCTTGAGGATTGAATGGAATTGACTCTGAATCGAGGGGATTCCATGAATTACCTTGAGTATTGCTGTAATAAATACCGGCATCGTAACAACTTCCAAACCAAGTACCATTTATACTAATAATTTCGAACGGATATCTGTTGCTAAAGTCAATTACAGGTAATCCCATTGCTTGAATATCTATCCAACTATTTCCATTATCAGTAGAGATTTGAAGGCATGAATGATCTAAAACAACCAACATACCATCAATAGATTTTATGCGGGGTCTTCCGGGTGAACAACTTGTACTTATCCAATTTTGACCAATTTCATCGTATCTGAATATTACGCCTGAACTATTGGTTGCGAAAAGAATATCATTTGCTGCATAAACACTTCCGGTGCCAAGGTAATTATTTGAACAAGAGTAAGGACCGGGACTAGTGCTGCTAACCAAGGGTAATGAGGGAAGGGTGTCCCAGGTTAGGCCAAAATTTTCAGTTTTATAAATCTGATAACTTCCGCTAACATAAAATGTATTTTCAATTTTTGCCATATACCCATCGCTCGCTCCGGAAAATAAATAAGCAGGAAAGGTAATAGTATCCCATGTTTCACCTAAATCGAAAGATTTATAGAAAAGATTATTGGAAATAGCATAAATTGTATCGGAGTTCAAAAAATAGCCGTATAAATGCTGATTTATGTTTGAGGTTGGATAATTAATTGTTTTCCAAACCATTCCACCATCATCCGAAACCATAATATGATCTGATTTTCTGACAAATAGTTTACCATTGTTTTCCTTTATGCCGTAAGCATCAAGGTCTTTCATCCCTGTATTTGAGTAATAAATAGTGTCTTGAAGGTAATCGTAACGTTTTATTCCCCATATAATATTTGATTCCACAAAACCATCGGGGGTTGTAACTGTATCTGCTAAGGCGTATGTTTTTGGCAATGGTACTTCTTCCCAGGTTAAGCCATTATCGTAACTGGCAATTGTAGTTGCATAATCTGTGGCATATTTAATATTCTCAAATTCAGAAATATGGTGAAAAGTTGTTCCATAAGAGCTTGAATATACTGTGTCCCATTCAACATCAGGGTAATCTTTTCTCAAAATAAAACAATGGTCTAAAGTATCCTGATATCTAGACACAATTAGTATCAATGAATCTTTTACAAAAATGCTGGAGCCGGAGTAAACTTCTGCTATCAGATTCCAAGTTTCAGCCATATCAGTAGAAAGGTAATACAAGTAGTTTGTATGCATTGTGTTATATGTTGAAGCAACAATTGTTGAACCGCCAGAGTAAAAATATTCTATTTCCTGTCCTGAAATATTTGAAATACTTGTCCAGGTGTTTCCAAAATCGTGACTAACAAATTTTTCCAACCAACAGTCCATTACTATAGTTGTCTGAACATGAACTGCATTGAAATATCCATAATATGCCGTATTAGAAATAAGAACCTCAGCTTGCCAGGTTAGTCCGTTATCGAAACTTGTTCTTGACTTAAATGCTACATCCCCATAAGCTTCAGAAACGTATTCAACAGTAATCAAGACAACAGTATCGCCAAAACAAAATATGTCATAGCAAGATTTGGTATGTTCGAGAGATTTTTCCCAAGAGAATCCCTCATCTGCAGATGTGTAAAGTCCAACATTAGCTCCTGCCCAAATCTGGTTTCCAACTCTTTCCAGACTTTGCACATACGCCCCATAAGGACCTTCAGTTTTAACCCACTGCGAAAAAGAATTATTAAAAAATAGGACAAAAGCCAAAGCCAAGGTAAGGGTAAATAGTTTTTTCATAGTTGTTAGGATTTTAGGTAAAAGTTTTTACGAAACGGTTTTGTAAATGTTTCATTTTTAGCTAAATATTTATTGATTTTCCTTAAAAACCTTCTCCAAGAATCAAAACATTTAGTGTGAGTCCACCTTCATTTTATTACGGTGGATAAATTTGAGAGTGAGTAACCAGTTGAAAACAGAGTGAGTGTGTACGTTCGAGCCATTCTGGACTCTCACTCTACACACTCACTCTGTTTTAGTGGTACCACCCGGGATCGAACCAGGGACACATGGATTTTCAGTCCATTGCTCTACCTACTGAGCTATGGTACCAGCTTTTCGGACTGCAAAAATAGACTATTTTTTTAATTAGACAAAAAAAAAGTCAATTTTTTAATCTAAAGAAAACCATTTGTCTATATAGCCGTTTTTACGTGGGAATGTTTTGTGGTAATATTCATTTGCTTTTGAGCAATAGTCGTAGTCTTTCTTCCAGTTGTCTATGTTTTCAATTATTTCTCTTATTGCCTCAACTATGTAAAAAAGCTCATTGTTGCTCATTGTTGGATGCAGCGATAATCTTACCCAACCGGGCTTTTCAGAAAAATCGCCAGAATTTATTTTGCTGGTAATTGCGGCCGATTGCTCGTGACTAACTTTAAGCAGGTAATGTCCGTAAGTTCCGGCACAGGCACAACCTCCGCGAACTTGAATACCAAATCTGTCGCTTAGCAATTTTACCAAGAGGTTGTAGTGAATATTTTCAACATAGAAAGAAATGCAGCCAATTCTATCGTCAACATTATTGGCAAGAATGTTTAATTGTGGTATTTTTCTAAGTTCCGAAAGGGCGGTTTTAACCAGTTCTTTTTCTCTGGCAGCAATTCTTTCAACGCCCATTTTGTTTTTAAGGTCAATGCACAAGGCTGTTTTTATTGCCTGTAGAAAGCCGGGAGTTCCACCGTCTTCGCGCATTTCAATATCGTCAATAAATTTGTAATCGCCCCATGGGTTTGTCCAGTCAACAGTTCCTCCACCCGGATGATCGGGTATTTCTCTTTTGTAAAGGCTCTTATCGAAAATTAATACTCCTGATGAACCGGGACCTCCCAAAAATTTATGAGGACTAAAGAATATTGCATCAAGCTTTTGCATAGAATTAGCAGGATGCATATTTATGTTTACGTAAGGTGCTGAAGCTGCAAAATCTACAAAACAAATTCCACCGTATTCATGCATTATTTCTGCCAGTTCGTAATAAGGTGTAATTATTCCGGTTACATTAGAACATGCTGAAAATGAACCAATTTTAAACTTTCTATCTTTAAATTCCTCTAATTTTCTTCTTAAATTTTCGGGATTAATAAGAAGATTTTCATCGGGTTCTATTACAATTACATCGGTATGTGTTGCAAGCCATGATGTATGATTTGAATGATGTTCCATATGCGAAATAAACACCACAGGCTTTTCGTCGTTTAGCTTAAAACAAGGGTTGTTTGTCTTGTCTGAACAACCTTTAAAACCTAAAATTCTCTGTAATTTATTAATTACGGTTGTCATTCCAAAACCTGCAGTAATAATTACATCATTTTCATTGGCATTAACATGTTTCTTAATTAATTTATGTGCATGCTGGTAAGCAAAGGTCATTCTTGTGCCGGTTTCGTTGGTCTCTGTATGAGTATTTGCCACGAAAGGCCCAAAATCTTCAAGCAATTTAATTTCAATTGGTTTGTATAACCTTCCACTAGCAATCCAATCGGCATAAATTATTTTTTTATCTCCATAGGGAGACTTATAGGTTTGGTTATTACCTACAATATTTGATTTGAATTCCTCAAAAAATCTTTCCAGTTCGGTCATACTAAAATCAGTTCACAACAATAATTTCTTTGCGAACCAAATATAATTCAGTTTTTCATATTTAGCAGAATTTATTGTGCTGAAAAGCTATTTTTTTAAATAATTGCGTGAAATTACTTAGATAAAATCTGTGAAAATCATGTAGTCGAAAACTAAATAGACAATAATTGTAAGTGTTGAATACAAAAAAACTGGTTTTATTGGAATATAAGTTCCGGGATAAATTTTTTCTCTCTTAAGTATTTGAATAAGAAATGCCTTTTCGAAGAAATATGCAATAATAGTAGCATACGCAACCCCAATCATTCCAAAATAATAAATAAAAATAATACTAAGGCTAACATTAATTAATATTTCGTATAAACTGGCCCAAAGTATAGTTTTTGTCTTCTTTAAGCCTATTAAAATAGTTTGCGGAAAAACCATTCTTGAAATAACTAAAAGCAAATAAATATTAAAAATTTTAGCACTTTCAGTAAACTCCGAATTATAAATTATTGGATATACAATATTACTAATGGCGATAAGCAAAATAGTTAATGGGAACAAAAAATGCATTAAAAACAAAGATTTTTTTCTTATTAAATTTAAAGTTTCAAATAAAGACTTACCTTGAGAAAAAACAGGCAACATTGCATTACTAAATGCTGAAGCCATAATTAATGCCAAAGGCAATTCTCTGGCTCCATATTGGAAAACAGCCAGATAATTTTTGCCATAAGTTTCTTTTACTAGAAAAGCATCGAAATACTGAGCCGACCCGCTCAACAGAGTGCTTAAAACCAAGGGAAATCCCAAATGTAGGTATTCCTTAATAAAAGGTATTGAAATTATGAATGAGGAATATTTATATAAAAGAAAAACCAACCATATAAATCTTATTGCTGTAACAAAAATTAAACCCGCAAAACTTTCGTAAACACCATACCCTAAGACAGCAGGACTTGCAACTACAACAAACTGAATAAAAAAACTTATTAATCCGTATAAAATGATGTGTCTTGGCTTATTTTTCAATAAATATATATTTTCTACTAAATGAGAAGGGTTTACCAGAAAAACATACAATGCCAAAAAACCAAAAAACTTATTATCTGCTTCTCCCGAAATATTTTCCTTAAAAATAAATAAAAAGATAATTGACAAAAAGCCGAGTAGCAATATTAGGATGAAAATATTAAAAAATACAGGAGATTTTGTTTCCGGCTTAATTTTCCCAAAGGCCTTGCTACTATTATAAAGCGGCAATAATGATTGTATTAAGCCATTAACCCAAAAGAAACTGGCTGCTCCTGCAATTAGCATAAAAGCTTCATAAGTTCCAATTTCTGAAAGAGAGAATGAATTGGGAGCATTTGTAAAAACCACACCAATTAAAATCATTGTTCCATAACGCATCAATCTAAAATATTGAAGTGCGGAAACATTGCCTGATGGTATTTTTTTTAGAAAACTCATTTCCTGAAAACAAGAAACTATAAAAATTAATATTTATTACTAACTAAATGAATAAAAAATAATTATTCGGCTCTGGAAATATTTTCTGCTAAGATTAAAGGCAAGCCTCTAAAACGCATAAAAATTTGTGCTACCGTAAGCACATCTTTTTCGCAATATTTCACAATTCTGGGAAGATCATTATCCACATAAAAAACATGAGCCACTTCACTGCCGTCAATATCATCTTTTGGAGAAGGAATGTTCAAAATTTTGGACAAAAGAGCAAGAGATGTAAAACTTTTATAATCTCCAAATTTCCACAATTCCATTGTATCGAGATGAAGAATTTCCCAAGGTTTTTTGCCTGCTATTTGCAGTGGAACAGGCAATGGAACACCATTAATTATGCTTCTTCTGGCAATGTAAGGAAAGTCGAATTCTTTTCCATTATGGGCACACAAATAGTTGTCCTTGCCCGAATATCTTTTATCAAGCATTTCATTAAACTCGGTAAGTAATTCTTTTTCATCTTCACCGGCAAATGATTTTAATCTAAAATGCATTTCATTACCCTTATAATGAATTACTCCAACCGAAATACAAATAATTTTTCCAAATTCTGCATAAATACCTGCTCTTTCAAATGCATCTTCCGCAGTTTGGTCTTCTTTTCTAAAATATCCCGATTTTCTATCCCACATTTTCTGCAAATCATCATCAAGTTCTTCATATAATGGCACTATTGGAACAGTTTCTATATCAAGAAATAGAATTGACGACATATTTATTTCTTCCAGATTCATGAATTTAATTTTTGTTCAATATATCTTGTTAATATTTCTATGGCAACCTTATTTTTACCGCCCTGAGGCACAATAATATCGGCATAACGTTTGGAAGGCTCAATAAACTGCTCATGCATTGGTTTTACTGTAAGTTCATACCTATCTAAAACTATATCTACAGAACGACCTCTTTCTACAATATCTCTTCTAATTACTCTATTTAGCCTATCATCGGCATCAGCATGTACAAAAACTTTTATATCAAATAAATTTCTTATGAAACTCTGAGTTAAAATAAGAATTCCCTCAACTATTACCACCTTCTTAGGTTCAACCGGTATAGTTTCTTTTGCTCTGGTGCAGGTAAGGTACGAGTAGATTGGTTGCTGAATTACTTCTCCTTTTCTTATTTGCATAATATGTTTTTCAAGCAATCCAAATTCTAATGAATCCGGATGGTCGAAATTTATTTTTTGTCTTTCTTCCATACTTAAATGTCCATTATCTTTATAATAGGCATCCTGAGAAAGTACAGCCACAGATTTAACCGGCAACTTTTCTATTATCTTTTTTACAACGGTTGTTTTACCGGAACCCGTTCCTCCGGCAATTCCAATTATTAACATAAGTGAAAATTTTTGGCAATATACAATTTTTTTTTGAAAGCAATTATTTAAATACTTACACTAGTGTCCACTAAAAATTAAATAAAAACTTTCTATAAAACTCAAAATAAGCAATTTACATTTATTTTTTCTTGTCCACGATTT
>JAFGXD010000178.1 GCA_016936815.1 Bacteroidales bacterium | reverse complement strand
CAGTTTAGGTGTATATTTTTCTAAATACATTGCATATTGGACAAATAAATAGTTCCTAGGATCGCCCTCCATATTATTTTTTGAACGAGCTCTTCCAACTAATGAATATGCTTGGCAAGGAGGACCGCCAATAATTAAATCTACTTCTTTATTTCCTATAGCCTTTTTAATCTGATTTTGTATTATCTCGTTTTTTTCGTCCCCGATTGGAAGATTAATTACAGAGTCTAAAATATCACTTGGAATATGTTTGTATAAGTCTTTACGATTAATATCTCCTTTGAGGTACGATACATAAGTCTGATATTTATTATTACTTTTAAGATAATGATATGCCGCTCTAGTTTTTAATGTATTACAAGCAGCTTTTTCAATTTCAACATGTGCAATTGGCTCAAATCCAGCTTGGATAAATCCTTCTGAAAGTCCACCAGCTCCAGCAAATAAGTCTATGTAGGTTAATTTTCTCATTTAATGATTAGTTGAAACATGTAAAATTAACTAATTTTTATTAATAATCATAATGCTTTAATCTTAATGGTCATAAGTTTGTAAACACCCTTCTAAAGCTATTGTCCAAAAACTCTAAGATTTGAATTATTATCAAACAGTCTTAATACCAATAAGATGCAGGAATTGACCGGGAGAATGTGTGTGGTCGCCGGTTAATGCAAAACAACAATAGTGAACTTGTCCACAAGAGGGGCAGGTTACTTTTTTGACAAAGGTTATTGGACTTTGATTTTTTAATACAGCCTTAAAAACATATTTATTGGTTTTGCTATAATACTCTTCCTCAAGATGAAACAATTTTGCAATTGACCTTAACTCAATCAAAGAAAATTTATTTTCTTCTGAATTAACCATATAAATGTATTCCACATTTTCCTTTGTTTTAGTAATATCAACTTCACTTTTACAATTTTTGCAACTTAACAAAATTGTATATTCTTTTCTTTCAAGAACATAACCGTTTACGTCTAACATTATTGTTTTAGTATTACCATAAACCAAAAAAACCTGACTCATTGTTTAATTCTTATTATATTAATAATTTCAATTTTTCCTTGTTCTGCCAAATCAGCTAAATCCACATCAAATTTCACTTGATCGGCCATACCCGGTTTTCCAAACCATGGCATTGCTTTTCCAAAATCTACATCAAAATCCTCTAAAACCCTTATTTCATAATATTCAGCATAATTGGCTTCATCTCCAGGCAATGCTCTAGCATCGAATGAAAAACTTTCTCCATTTGGCTGTTTTGTCGAGGCATAATACCCCGTCCTTTGATGGTTATCTAAATCAGGACCATTAAATGCATATCTATCCAAAATATCTCCTTGTTTTAAGGTTTTTCTTTCAATATTAGTAAAGCCAAAACAGGGTGGCCATTTAATATCGGATGAGCCAAAATTAAGGCAAAACTCATATAATTCCAAATACTCTTCATTTTTCCATAATTGATAGGCGGTTTCGAGTTTGTCTTGGGGTAGTATTCCTTGCGAGGATTCCATAAATTTGGCTCTTGTAACTCCTCTAACTATCTCCCCATCCAAAACCCCAACCCCCTTCCTAATCTCCACTATCCTGTCTTCCAGCCTGCTTAGGGCTCCTTTTTTGTCTATTTCGTGTTCTAGGATTTGCATGCGCTTTTCAAGGGTGTTGTATTTGGTTTGGGTTTGGAGGTGAGCCGATATGCCCGGATCTTCCTTTATTAGCTTGTAATGGGCAACGGCTTCTATGCTGTTGTCTAGGTTCATGGGACGAATTACGCCTCTGCCCATTGCCGTTACTCCAAATATTAGGTCGGCTATATTTAAGGCTTGGGTTATGGTTGCTGCCCTTTCTTCTCCAAAATTGCTTATTAATAATTCCTGCATTCCTCCGGAATTCATTATTTCATTTAATATGGGAAGGCCTATCTCTGCCAATGCAAATAGCTTATCCATTAAGGTTATGGCTGCCGGCAACTCAAATATTCCTATACCCGTTACTACCAAATGAAATGCAAGTTGCTGCATATCTGCTACAAAGGCGTTCCATTCTTTTTGCTCTAACCATTGGTAAAAAATTGCCGGAACTATTAATACTTCTCCTATACAGCCATCGGGACAGGCCGAAATTATGCTTAAATCATCCAAAACTTCAACGCTAATTAGCTCGAAAATATCCAGATTTTTATTGTATAACTCTGTTTCTTCGTAACATTGGTATTCGGCAGGACTATGATAACCGGGCGCTTCAGTAATATATGCTGAGTTGCACTTTGTCATTTTTATGTTTATGGAACTGCCGTTTATCTGATGGGTAACTTCCACTTTGTCTTCCGGGTTTCCCCATTCTTGTTTTGTGAATAAGAGGTTTTCCGATATGGATGCTAAATCTGATGTGTTTAGATAATTTCTGCCCAAATGCTTATAATTTGCCAACATACTGTATGCTCCAAAAAGCCTGTCAATATTGCTGTTGTTTACATCCGAGAGTAAATCTTCTGCTCTGCTTCCTTCTTTCAAAAAATCAATTATTCCTGTTACCTGCGACTGGGGGGTTGTTTCTAATAGCCTAAACAATATATATTTAGCTCTGTTTCCCCAAAGCATAATTCCTCCAATTTCCGGGCCTTCCGAAAATGAAAATTCAGCCATTACTCTAAGTAATTTCTTGCGAAGGTTTAAGGGTATTTCGCGGGCGTGAGTAATGGTTATCATATCCGCATACTTTAGAATCAGGTCGACTTGGCTTGTTTCATCAAGATTTTCAAGCTTTTGCAAAAGAAATTGCTTGTTGTTAATAAATGCTTGAAGGGCATCGCGAAATGTTTCAAACTCCTGCAGGCTGGAATATCCGCCCATTTGATACCAAACCATGTCGGATTCGGTCATTTCCGAAAGTGCCTCATGCTCGTATTCAGCATAAATTTCGGGAGAAACTTGATTAATAAGGGAGGCTATTTCGTAAAGTATTTCTGCATCTATATTGGGATTTGTTTTATGTGTGTTGAAAAATTCAATCCCCAAACCTTCTGCTAATCCGGGCATTGAGACTGGATAATTACAATTGCAATTGCCTGTGAAACTTATGCTTTCTATTTCTTCATTGTTTTTTCTAACTGAAATTGTTTTTTCTTCTTCATTTATAAAAACTCTTACGGCGTTATCGGAAGCTGAAAGAATATTCAAATCATCAATTTCAAGCTTTCGTAGTACTGTTCTGGGGTTAGAGGTGTATATGTAACCAAAACCTGTGCAAGAATCTTTTGATCTGATATATGTGTTGCCGTAATGATTTTCATCAATTTTTACTGCATAAACAGAACCTCTGACTTGCGGGGTAATATCGTTTTGAGTGTAAAAGCCTGCTGCTAAACTACTTCCAAAATCTACAATTCTTCCGTCTGCAAGATAAAAATGGTATTTGCTAAGGGTTTGAATTGCGTTTATATCGTTTATACATAAGGCATCAAATTCTCCAAATGCCATTCCCTCTTCCTCCCCCTCCAGCCAATTAACTACCCAGGCGGGATTGTGGATGTTGTCCCACTGGTATTTGAAAAGTTTTGTGCCGTTGCCGTAGTCCATTAGGTTTTGGGTGCTGTTTTGACTTAGGGCAGGGTATTGAGAAAAGGTATGTCTTAGGTTAAATATGCCGTGTCCCAGTTCGTGGGCTATGTCGCGTTGGTTTTGACTGAATAAAAATCCGAAATGCTTCTTAAATGGCATGTAGCCGGCCATTGAGGTGTTGGTGGGATTTTCGGCAAAAAACAGATAATAGGCTTCGGGATTGTAGTCGCTTCTTGCCTCTAAACATTCTATTACAGCTTTCATCTCTGCTGTGTAGTTAAGGTAATCGTCGGCGTCGCTATTGTCGAAAAGCCCGTTGTTGTTTATGTCGCAGGTACACGAGAAATCTGAAATGGAACTTACTGTAAAATCGACAACTGCCGGAGAGTAAATGGAATTAAGACTGCTGTTTGTTTCGTTTACAGCCGGAATTTCTGCTCCGTTTAGACTAACCAATATCACCGAATATGTTTCTTTTTCGTAAACCGCCAAAGCAAGCTTTCCTACCAATGGAACAATTGTGTTTTCGGGGTTTGAATAATCGTTGTATGTAGCATGAACAGAGGATTTGTCGTTTTTGGAATTAGTTTGAAGATTTAGAAATTTTTCGGAAATATCGCCCTGAGAAAAAAGCTCCATATTTTCGGGATGAAGGGCAAAATTTAAAGAATCGAAGGTGTAATTATGCTGAAAAACTGTGTCGTTGTTAATGGAAATTTTCATAATGACCTTATCTGCCACGCCCGCCTCAAGAGATTTCCAGGGTAGATAATAGGTTGTTTTATTGATTTTTACGGTTTTGTATTCACCGGAAAGACATTGGTATTCAAGCGAGTCGAAGCCGTAAACCTGATCGTTGGCAGGAAGAAAATGTACTGTAAATGGCGTATGTACGTTGGGATACGGATTTCCGAAAAGATTGCGCAAAAAGTTTATTAAAGCCTCAACAAGATTATCGTTTTCTTCGGGGTTGAAAGTCTGAGTCAGAATGTCGTTTATTTCTGCTGAAAGAGGAATTAGCATGGGCTGAAAATTGCTTAAATCGGGCGATAGAGTAAATTCAACCTCAACAAAATAGCCCTGTTCGCCGGAGGGAGAAAAATGAAGGTCAATGCACAAAAACGGAGGCTGCAGAACCTCGTAACGGGCATCGGAAATAAGGTTTAGCAGAGTAGCATAAACGGTGGTATCGTCCAGGTAGCAACGGGTGTAAATGCCAATGCCTTTTTCGGATTTAATGTTTTCCATTTCCTCCATCAGCTCGGGATCTGATAGCGTGTTGTATATTGAAATTACCTTTTCGGCTCCGGTAAAAAACTTATCCCAAAAGGTATTTTCCTGCGCATTTGCTGTAAAAACAAATACAGACAATATTATGATTATTATGTGTTTCATGTCAAAACTCTTGTTTTAAAGGGGTAAAGCAAATTTCTTTATCAATTTTCAATAACATTAGGTTAATAAAATGCAATATTAACTAAATTTATTATTATGACAATGAGATTTGTATTTTTTTGAGTTATTTCGTTTTTAGCTATTTTTTGGCACATATTTACTGGCCCTCTTAATCCTTATCGTAAAATTTTGTTTTGTTAGCGCAAAGATTCGCAAAGTTTCATGTTTGTTATCCTTTTCAGAATTTTTACTGCATTTTCTTCTAATCATTTTTCCAACGCAAAGATTCGCAGAGTCCTTTATTAGCACCCCTTTGCTTCCTTTGCGCCTCCTCCGCCTCCTTTGCGTCTCCTCTGCGCCCTTTGCGATAAAATTCTAAATTTTCTAACTTTCCTTTGCGCCTCCTCCGCGCCCCTTTGCGTCTCCTCTGCATCCCTTTCCGACTCCTCTGCGCCCTTTGCGCCTCCTCCGCGCCCCTTTGCAATAAATTTCTAAATCCCCCTTAATAATCAACCTTCCTTACTCTGCCCAAAATTTGTTAAGTCTTTGCGTTAATCTTGCTGCAATCAAGAATAAAATCCGTACCATTACGTATAAAAACACCGTAGATTCTTTTATTTCTCTATAACAATAATTAGTTTTGCAGTGTTAATTAAATGTAAAATGTATTAATGTTGGCAACCATTAATAACATCTATCGTCTTGACCGTATTAACAACCAAATTATTTAAAAATGAAGATAGGATTTTTTCTTTTGATTTTTTTTGCAATCGGCTTTCAATCGCTTTATTGTCAGACCAATACAGAAACTGACCAAAGGCTTTTAGTAAAGTACTCGCAGGAAGATTTAGACCGACTTACACAAACTCAGCCTCAATTAATTAAATATGAATTATTTAGATTGGATAATTCGTGGTATTTCATTGACATTGATTTAACTGCCAATAAGCCGTATCCTATGTTGTTTGAGATTGATTATGCAAATAAAACCAAAGGAAATCTGGTAGAAACAATAGATGAAACAAGTTTTAATTTGTTTAATTACTACATTGACCCTCAGGTTGATAAATCCATTGTTTACCAAATTGGAAATACGGGTAAAGCTTTAGTAATAATCCCTGAAAAAGAACTTGCAGAAAAATTTAACAAAAGTATAACCGAATAATAGAATAAAAATGAAGATTCTTAGTATAATAATTTCAATAATAGTTATTTCTCAACTTTCAGCTTTCTCTCAAACATATCAGATTAATAGTGTTAACGGGCAAACCATTAATACTTGTTCGGGGACATTTTACGACTCGGGAGGATCGGCAGGAACATATCAAAATAGCGAGAATTATTCAGTAACATTCTGCTCAAATATGGCAGGAGCTCAAATTATTTTAGATTTTACTGAATTTAATTGCGAGAGTGCAACTTTCGATAACCTAACAATTTACGACGGCCCAAACACTACCAGTATGCTAATTGGAACTTATGGAGGTAGTGCACTTAACGGACAAGTTGTTCAATCCGGCTCGGGTTGTCTTACTTTGGTTTGGGTAACAGACGGTTCAGTAACTTATGCCGGATGGACAGCCAATATTTCTTGCTCTTTTCCTCCACAGGATTTTGATGCTTTTATTGCCTCTGCTTCAATTCCTTATTACAATGGAGATACAATTAAAATGTGTCAGGGACAACCTATTACATTTACTGCAGGAGCCGATTTCTATAATAATGACATAAACTACAATCAAACCATGGCCAACACTACTTTTGAGTGGAATTTTGGCGATGGAAGTCCGCTAGAAACCGGTCAATCTGTTACTCATACTTTTCCCGACGGAGGAGGATATTTTGTTACTCTAAATGCTTATGATGTTATGGGTCACGATAATGTGAACCTTGCTCAAAATATGGTAATGGTATCTACTTCACCAACTTTTGTGGGAACTACTTTGGCTCCGGACACAATTTGTTTGGGTGAACAAGTCGATTTATCAGGATTTGTGCAGTCGCAACCATGGGGACAAACAATTCCACCCCCTTATGCTTTGGAAACATTCTTACCCGATAACTCATCCGGATTTTACCAAACTGCTATTACTTACGAGATTTTTACACCCGGTCAAACTCTTAATAATATCAACGATTTGCAGTCGGTTTGCGTAACAATGGAACATTCTTACCTTGGTGACCTTACTCTTCAGTTAATTTGTCCTTCCGGTCAGACTGTAGATTTTATTGTATATCCAAGTAGTTGTGGTAGCACATTTTTGGGTGTTCCAATTGACGATGATACCAATCTAGGCCCCGGCACCGGTTACGAATACTGTTGGTCTCCCACTGCTACTAATGGTACATGGGGCGATAATTGCTCTTCGGGAAGTACCTTGCCGGCAGGAACTTATGAGGCAGCCAGTTCATGGAATACTTTAATCGGTTGCCCGCTTAACGGCGATTGGCAAATTTTTATTTTCGATAATCTTGGATCAGATAACGGTTATATTTTCGAATGGATGATTAATTTCAATCCTGCCATTATTCCTACTAACCTTTGGGAATTCCAAAACACTTACCCTGTCTCCGATATGGCATGGGTTGGCGATAATATTGTAGTTAATAACAACAATAATGCTGTTGCAGAACCAACAAGCGATGGTGATATACCTTACTACTTTACGGTTTTAGACGATTTTGGTTGTCCTTACGACACTACCGTTTTCATTCACGTACTTCCTGCAGGAAGCCCCGGTTGCTGTTCAACACCAAGCGCTTACGCAGGTCCCGATGATGAAATTTGCGGAACAATTTACGATCTGGCTGCTGTTCTTTCAGATCCTGCAAATACAGGTGCATGGACTTCTTCAGGCCCCGGAACTGCAACTTTTAGTGACGTAACTTCTCCAACAAGCTCTGTTACTGTTACTGCTTACGGAATGTACACTTTCTCATGGACAGAATCTAATGCTCCTGCATGTGAAGATGTTGATAATGTGAAAATTACTTTTTATGAACCTCCATCATCAGATTTTGATGTTAGTCCTGTTTCTTGCTATGGAGATAATACAACTGTTACTTACACCGGAACCGGAACAAACTTTGCAACTTATACCTGGGATTTCGATGGAGCCACTACAAACCCAACAGGTCAGGGTCCACACAATATTCAATGGGTTGCAGATGGCACTCACACTATAAGTCTTACTGTTTCCGAAAATGGCTGCACCTCAACAGAAACAAGTCATAATGTTATTTACCCTGCTGAACTCACATCTACCGTTGGACCCGGAAATATTGAATGTCCCGGAGATTTTACTTCTGTTGCAGTTGATGTTGAAGGAGGAACAACTCCTTATACATACACTTGGGATCCCGATCCGGGAAGTATAACAAATATTGGTCCTGGAACTTACAACCTTACAATAACCGATAATAACGGTTGTACTAATTTCCACAATTTCACAATAGTTGAACCACCGGATTTTATTTATGCCAACTTTCCGGAGAACCTAATTTGTTACGAAGATAATTCGGGGGAAATTGCTGTTGATTACACCGGAGGAACACCTCCTTATACTTACTCATGGACAGGTCCCGCAGGTTATTCAGCCTCAACGGAAGATATTTCAGGAATTGCTGCCGGAACATATAATCTTGTAATTGAAGATGCAGGAGGTTGTACTCTTACCGATGCAATTAATATTACACAACCTGCTCAATTAACAGCAACAATAACAGCTTCAACAAATATTTCTTGCTTTGGTGTTTGCGATGGAACTGCCACAGTAACAGGCGCAGGAGGAACTATTCCATATTCTTATCTTTGGTCAACCATTGTGCCAAATGCTTCCGTTACAGGTCTTTGTGCAGGAAACGCAAGTGTAACCATTGCAGACGATCACAATTGTATTGCAAGTACAAGTGTAACAATAACTCAACCGGATTTACTAACAATTACAGTTGAAGGAACCGATATAAACTGTTTTGGTGATACCGACGGAACTATTACTGTTACACCAACAGGCGGAACACCGCCATACTCTTATGCATATTCGCCGGCACTTAGCAACTCAGGAACACAAAATAATGTTGCAGCAGGAAATTACACCCTTACCGTTACAGATGCACACGGTTGTTTTGAAATAGGTTCCGTTACTATTACACAACCAACTGCACCTTTAAATGTAACTTACACTCAAACAAATCTTACTTGTTTTGCCGAAAACGTTGGAAGTATAAATATTTCAGTAACAGGAGGAACTCCTTCTTATTCATATGCTTGGTCTAACGGAATGAGCTCCGAAGATTTAACAAGCCTTGGAGCCGGTTCATACTCCGTTACTGTTACCGATAATCATGGTTGTTTCTTTATTACCGGAACCGAAATAATTCAACCATCAAGAGTAATTACAGTTGCTTCAACAGATAAATATATTTGCATTGATGGTTCTACGGTTATCTCGGCTTCTTCAACCGGAGGAACAAGTCCATATAATTATAGTTGGAGCAATGGCCCTAATACAGCTTCACAAACCGTTTCACCAACTATCTCACAAATGTACTACCTGAGTGTAACCGATGCTAATGGCTGTTCAGGAAATATTGAAGATGTTTATGTGCATGTTTACGATTCATTAAGTTTAAAGCTTTCTGCTCAGGATTACACAATTTGTGAAGGTGAACCTGCTGTTATTTATTCTGTTTATGGTGGTGGAAACGGAGGTCCTTATATTCTTACTCATCAGGGGGAATATGTTGGAAATCCTTTTATCGATTATCCAACTGCCACAACAACCTATTCTCTGAATATTGATGATATGTGCACAAGTCCCAATGTTTCAAAACAAATTACAATTGAAGTAATTCCAAATCCTATTCCTTCATTTACATGGGACAAATCATCAGGTTGTCAACCACATACCGTACAATTTAATGCTGTATGTGAACCTAATTACGTATCGTACAGTTGGGATTTCAGCGACTCGGAAAATAATTTTTCATTTCTGCAAAATCCATTACATGTTTTTCAGGAAGACGGAATTTTTGATATTAGTGTAACTGTAATAGATTCAATTTACGGATGTACTTCTTCTGTAACCTATGAGGATATTATTAGCGTATATCCCTTACCTACAGCTAAATTCCTTTCCGATCCTCAAATTACAAGTATTCTTAAACCCGAAATATTCTTCAACAACCTTTCAGAGCTGAATTTCTATAATTATTGGTTCTTTGGCGATACCGATTCTAGTAGTTTTATTAGTCCGCAACACAGATATCCACGAGTTGGCGAGTATGAAGTTAAATTGGTTGTTGAAACTGAACATGGTTGTAAAGATTCTACTACCAACAAAGTAAGAATTACAGACGAATTTACATTCTGGGCTCCAAATGCTTTTACACCAAATCGCTCTATGCCAAACGATATTTTCGCTGTTTGGGGAACCGGAATAGATCCCGACGATTTCAATATGTACATTTACGACCGATGGGGAGAATTAATTTTCCATACAAACCAATACGACAACGAAAAACCAACAACTTACGGTTGGGACGGAAGAGTTAAAGAAAATAAACTTGGAAGCACAGGTGTTTACCGTTGGCTCGTAATTTACAGAGATACAAGAGGAAATATGATTGAAAAATCAGGTCATGTTACTCTAATCAGATAACTAATATAAAAAACAAAAAGAGTTTTCTCTTTCTTTTGAATGACAAGCGCAATTTCTGTAAATAAAGACATTCTCGACCAAACTAATTTCTTTTTCATAATTGGAAGGCCGCGTTCAGGAACTACCTTAATTCGTACATTATTCGATGCACATCCTAATGTTTGTATTCCTTTGGAAACAAGGGTAATTCCTAATCTTTATCCAAAATACGGGCATTTAAATAAATGGACAAAAACAAAACTTAAATCTTTTTATTTTGATGCAACTCGTCAATTACATTTTAATAATTGGACTGCCAATAGGGAAAAATTGTTAGCAGATTTACTTTCAATGGAAGGAAAAGCAAGTTATGCCGATGTTGTTAAAGTATTCTATTTAAACTATATATCCTTCTTTAATAAAGAGCAAATTACACTTATTGGCGATAAAACACCCTACAACTTGCATTATTTACCAATTCTAAAATCTGTATTTCCTGAAGCAAAATATATTAACATTATTCGCGATCCGCACGAGCATATTCTCTCAATGAAAAAAGTTGATTTTGGTTCAAGCAATACTGCTAAACTTTCATACCATTGGAATCTTGCAAATAAAATTGTTAATAAGTTTAAAGACAAAAATCAAAACAATTTCAAAACGGTTATTTTTGAAGAATTTCTTATAAACCCGGAAATAATTTTGAAGGAATGGTGCAGTTTTTTGTCAATTGATTATAAAAAAGAGGTTCTAAATTTTTACCAAGCAAAGGATGATGTCTGCGATGTTTATTCAAAAGAAAAAATCGAAAAGCATTTTAAAAGCCTTTTTCAACCAATAAAACCAAATGCAGGAAAAAATTGGGAAGATAAAATGGAAACTGAAGATAAAGAAACAACAGATTATTTTTCTAAAGAAGCTGAAAATCAATATGGTTATAAATCAACTTCAAAAGCCAATATTGTTAAAAGGACTTTTCTTTTTTTTCAACTCACATATTTCAAATTATGGACAATGATTAATAAAGTCAAATATTTTTTTAATTTTACGGTGAAAGGTAAAATTTACAAACATATAATTGACTAACAACCAAAAAATACCATTTTTCTTCATAATTGGAAGACCGCGTTCGGGAACCACTCTTCTCAGAACTATGTTCGATGCCCACCCTAATGTTTGCATTCCTTTTGAATGTCCCATGATTATTAACCTTCATTTAAAATTTAAAACCGTAAAAAAATGGACAAAAGAAAAGAAACTTTCATTTTACAATTCTTTGTTTACTCAATGGAAGTTCGATAGTTTTAGGGTTAATAATGATAAACTTAAGACTGAACTTTTGCAATTACCCGAAGACTGTGAATTCGAGGATTTAATACGCAAAGTTTATTCAAATTTTAATTCGGTTTACGAAAAAGAAGAAATACTACTTTTTGGCGATAAAAATCCTGAATATTCCCTTAATTCATTCTACATTAACCGATTAATAAAGATTTTTCCAAACGCAAAATTCATTCACCTTATTAGAGATTACCGCGATAATTTTGTTTCTTACAAAAATGTTGATTTCGAAGCTCCTGTTGCCCCATTAATTGCCTATAGATGGAAAAATTCAGTTTTAAGTGTAGAGAAAATTGCAAAAATATATCCACAACAGTTTATTATTCAAAGGTTTGAAGATTTAATTGCAGAGCCTGAAACCAATTTACAAAAACTATGTGCATTTCTAAATCTGGAGTTTTCCACAAAAATGCTTGATTACAAAAACAAGAAACAGGAATTTATTGAAACTTTCCCCAAAGAAATTTTAGAGAAATACCATTCAAGCACAATGGGCGAACTTGATAAGTCGAAAATTAATGCCTGGCAAAACAAAATGACTGAATCTGAAATAAAAAAATCAGACTATATTTCGGGCAAAACAGGTGAGAAATTTGGCTACATCAGAAAATACAATAAAGCTTCTATTTCTGTTATTTTGAAATCGTTGCCATGGATAATTTATGGTAAATTATGGATGTTACTAAAATGGGTAATAGACCATCTTCCATTTAAATGGAGAACAGCAATTATTGCCAGAGGTCCTGTTTTAGCTTGGGTTTATAACAAGATTTTTCGTTAATTCACTAAATTTGCAAAAACTTTTTATTTAATGGCTGAAAAACAAAATACAGTAATTGGCGGTGCAATAGGCAATTGCGTGCATGTTGCAGGGGTTTACGAATTTTTACGAATTGCTGAAAACATAGGTTTTTCAACAAAATTTCTGGGTGCGGCTGTTGCAATTCCCGACTTTGTTGCCGAAATAAGCAAAACTAAACCATCAATAGTTTGCATAAGTTACAGACTTACACCCACTTCATTAACAGGAATACTTCAGGAGTTTTTTAAAGAAATTGACAAGCAAAATCTTTTCAATAGAAAATTCTTTTTTGGAGGAACACCTTCAAACGTAGAAATAGCAAGGGATTTTTCGCAGTTTACACATTTTTTTACCGGAGAAGAACCTTATGAAGAAATTCTTAAAAGCCTTGAAACAGATATTAGTACTAAGAGCAAAAAAATAATTTCCGAAAAAAGTTCTGTTTACACAAGTAACAATTTGGAAACCAAGGCCGAATCGAAAAGAGATTCATATATTTTGCCAATGATTCGACATCATTTTGGACTACCTTCACTAGAAGAAACAATTGCAGGAGTTAAAAAAATTGCAGAATCGAAAATGGTTGATGTAATTTCGCTGGCTACCGACCAAAATGCTCAGGAATTCTTCTTTGAACCCGAAAAAATGGATAAGAACCTCGATGGAACCGGAGGAGTACCAGTGCGTTCAGAGGCCGATTTGGAAAGAATTTTTGCAGCAAGTCGTTATGGAAATAATCCCCGATTAAGAATTTATTCCGGTACCAAAAACCTTGAAAAGTGGGCTGAAATGAGCCTTAGAACCATAAATAATGCTTGGGGAACAATTCCGCTATTTTGGTATTCTCAACTCGATGGAAGGTCGAAAAGGCCATTAGATGAGGCAATTGAAGAAAATAAAAAAGTAATAAAATGGTATGCCGAAAGGGAAATACCTGTTGAAATAAACGATTCGCACCATTGGAGTCTAAGAGAATCGCCGGATGTTATGGCTGTGGTCGATTTTTACATTTCGGCACTTAATGCTAAAGACCTTGGAGTAAAAAAATACATCGCACAAATGATGTTTAACACACCAAGACTTAGTTCTGCAAAAATGGATTTGGCAAAAATGCTTGCAAAAATGGAATTGGCAAATGAACTGGTTGACGATAATTTCGAGATTTGGAAGCAAGTAAGAGCAGGACTTACACATTTTTCAGTTGATTTAGATGTAGCAAAAGGACAACTAGCCGCCTCTACCCTACTCTCTCTAGCTTTAGATCCGCAAATAATTCACGTTGTTAGTTTTTCGGAAGCATCGCATGCTGCAAGTTCCGAAAATGTTATTGAGTCGTGCAAAATTGTTAAAGGAGTTTTGAAAAATACCTGGAGAGGATTTCCAGATTTGACAATAGACCCCGAGGTAAAACAGAGAAAAGAATTCTTGCTTTCGGAAGCTCGTGAAATGATTAAACTTATGCGAACAGCTTTTTCAAATAATGCTGAAGATCCTTTAACAAATTCAAAAATTTTGGCAAAAATAGTCAACCACGGATTTCTTGATGCTCCACAATTAAAGGGCAACCCGGCAGCTTTGGGAAAAATAAGAACAATGCCTGTTAACGGAGGTTACGATATTGTAAACAAAAACGGCATGCCTGTTAAAATATCCGAATACTTTGCCGAGTTAATGGAAGCCAAAAGTTTTAAAAAATTGAAAGATGGAAAATAGCATAAAAGTAGCAGTAATTGGAGCCGGAAACAACGGGCTAACCATGGCGGCTCATTTGCGGTTAAACGGTTTAGATGTAAAGGTTTGGAATAGATCGGAATCTACAATTCATAAACTACTGAAAACAGGCAAAATACATGTTTCAGGCAAAATTAACGACATAGCTTCCGGAATTTATTTTACCAACTCAATGAAAGAAGCAATTGAAGATGTAGATTTTATTTTTATTACACAACCTGCTCATACTCACAAAGAAGTAGCCGAAAAAATGGCTGAGTTTCTCCATAAAAAAACGAAGATAGTATTAAGTCCGGGACGAACTTTCGGTGTTTTTGAATTTAGAAAAACTCTACAGGAAGCCGGACTTAAAGATTTACCTGAAATTGTTGAAACACAAACAATTATTTATACTTGCAGAAAAACTGATGAAGACAAAGTAGTTTTATTGGATTTTAAAAAATCGGTGAAATTATCAGGTTTTCATCCCGAAAAAAACGAAGAATTTATTGCCGGTCTTCCCGATTGTATAAGAAACTTTTTTATTCCGGCCAATTCAATTATTGAAACATCAATAGGAAATGTTGGAATGATTCTTCATTGTGCTCCTGTTCTTTTGAATACCGGCTGGATTGAAAATCTACATACAAAATTTCTTTATTACTACAGCGGTATTACCCCAAGCATAGCTTCTTTTTTGGAAAAACTCGACAAAGAAAGGCTTGATGTTGCAGAGAAACTTGGCGTTAATCTCCCTTCTACAAAGCAATGGCTGGAAGAATCTTATGGCGTTAAGTCCGATAATTTGTACAATGCTTTGCAGGCTGTTGATTCTTATAAAACTATAGACGCACCGCAAACACTAACCCATAGATATATTTATGAAGATGTTTGCACAGGACTGGTTCCTCTGGAAGCTATTGGAAAGCAATTAGGTTTTGAAATGAAAATTACAGCATTGGTAATAGATCTGAGCAACGCATTACTTAACGAAGATTTCAGAAAAACAGGACGTATAGTTTATTTGGAGGACTTTAATAAATAGTTTTAGCGGAAAAACTACTTGTTCTCCATAGTGGTTGCAAGAAAACTCGGAGTTTTATTACAGCCACTAAATAGAAAAAGAAAAGGGTCAGCACCTTGTACCGCCCTCTTCCGATCTCTACTTAACTTTATTATTGCACTTGACTTTGAAAACTTGCTCTTTTCTAAGTCCGGCAGTTTTCTTATTACCAAGTCCGTGCCAAAATTTATTGTTAGCTGATTATTAGGCTATTGAATAATTTATTAAAAAACTTAAGCGACAAAAAAATGTTCGATTACGAACATTAGAGAACAAATCCGTACAGTAATAAACAAAATTTTGAACGGATATAGTAAAGGGGGTTGATGCGAATTCTAAAACATGCCAAAAATTTCGCCTTAGTATTTTTCAAAAGAATTAAGAAAAAAGGCAAAAAGAGAATTATTAGCTTTAATATCTCTAGATTTAGAGTAATTATTAAACTAAGCCAATCAATTATAAACACTTTTTACAAAGAGAAACTGAGTAATGGTTATTGGATTGGGTTTAATGGCAAATAACTAAAATAATCTAATTATCTTCTCCTTCAAAAGAACCATAAATATATAATGAATGATATTGAGCCTTGAAATTATTTACTTTTGCGGCAGCTTCAATAATTTCGTGAATTCTAGGATCGCAGAATTCAATAACTTTTCCGGTTTTTGTGCTTATTAGATGATCGTGTTGTCTACATTGAAAAGCTTTCTCGAACTGAGCTATGTTCTTGCCAAACTGATGTTTAATAACCAAATTGCAGTCCAACAATAGTTCAATAGTATTATACAAAGTTGCTCTGGAAACCCTGTAATTCTTGTTTTTCATAAAAATATACAGGGATTCTATATCGAAATGGCCTTCTCTTGAATAGATTTCATCCAATATTGCAAATCTTTCCGGAGTTTTTCTATGTCCTTTTCTTTCTAAATACTCAGTAAAAAGCTTCTTAACATTAAGACGTGTTTCTTCGTTTGCCATGATTCAGTTAGTTAAAATTATCTGACCAAATTACAACAAATTTTATAAAATCCCTATATTTATTTAGAATAATTTAAAGGAATTTCGTTTTTTTCAATAAAACTCAATAATTAAATACAATTAACCCCAAGCAAGACTTTACAGAGTTGAAAAAATAAATTATTCAGTAAGTGCAGTGGCTCCTGTCTTAAAAACAGATACCCACCTTCCATGCTTTCTAGAATTAATTGTATTATCGTACATTGCCTCGCAATAAGTTGTTGGTAAATAGAATTTACCCTGATAAGATGCATTAAGCAAAATACGGAAGGTTTTTGATTTTCCTGAAGGCAAGTCAAAATAGGTATAAACTCTATCATCTCTCACATCCTGATAAGTTGGATACGAATAGGTTGAATAATTATTATCGTAAGATAAAACTCTTGTATTCAATATCTCCCAACCCGAAGGAAAAATCTGTGTAAGTGCCATTTGTTTATATTCTCCTCTTACTCCAGGATGTGAAACCGTTACTTCAGCCATAAAATCTGTTCCTTGTTCAATATTTTCCGGATCAATTGTCTGCCCATTAATGGTTTTATAAACAACCGTCATTCTTAAATCGTTTTCCGAATCTATTTCTTCTCCTATTTCAGGTATTCCCGACATTATGAGTCTGGCAAAAAGAACTCCTCCTGTAGGATTTTCAATAACAATTTTCCCTTCTGAAAGCGATTTAACAGGCAAATCCACTTGTGAAACCATATTGTGTGTAACAACCTCAAGTACTCTATCGCTGTTTAGTGTATATCTGTATTTAAGATTATCGCCGGGTTTATTATTTTTAGCATACATACTTATAGCAATTAAAGAATAAGCTGTTGTTTGGGTACTATGCCATTTATTGCTGCTAAGCTGTTCTGAAATTTCTTTCAATAGAGGATATGCTTGCTTTTTGTCGCCTAACAAGGTAAGTGTTTCCAAAATCATTGCTTTATCTCTTGTTCCCGAACCATAAGTATAAGCAAGTTCGTTATAATCGTTAACTGAAGTAGATAAACCTTCAATAAGTTTTCTAGCAATATTGTCTTTTCCTGCAATTTTATAAGCCGCTGCCAATCGCCATTTTGCTTGTGAGGAAATTTTAGAAATTTCCCTCAACCTGTTCATAGCTCCCATTTCCGGACTTCCTGCAAGTGCAAGGGTATATAAACGATATGCTTGAATAAATTGGGAAACGGGACCTTGATTCACCCAATTCTTGGCCATAGTCTGCTGATATTTTTTCCACTTTTTGATAAACGCAGAAGAAACAGAAAATCCCTTTTTCTGAGCTTCAAGTAAAAAATGTCCTGCATAATTTGTTCCCCATTCGTCGGAATTGCTTGCTCCGGGCCAATATCCCAACCCCCCATTAAATACCTGCATTTTCGATAACTTATCTATTCCTGCTTTAACATTCTTTTCTACTTCCAACTTTCTTGCGCTTGTAAGCTCCATAATATCTGAAAGATACAATTGTGGAAATACAGCTGAAGTGGTTTGTTCAACACAGCCATGAGGATAGGCAATAAGATATCGTAATCTTTCTCCAAGGTTTAATGGAGGCATATTAGAAACTTCCAACATCATTTCGTTAGTTCCTTGAATACCAACCGGTTTAAAGTCAAGAGTAAGATTTTTTCCTGATTCTACAACATCGCCAATTACCTCAGTTACTTTAGGATTTGGATTTCTAATATCTATTTCTATTTCATAACTGGCTTTCTCTTTGCCCGACCATGCAAGAATTTCTACTTTTGAAACCCCTAAAATTGGTTGAACTTCAACTTCAAACTCAATAAAATCGTCGCCCGGCTTAGAAAATTTCAAGGTTCTCTTATCAGAACCAATTACTTTAAGATATTTGTCGGTTTTAAGTTGAACGGTAACATCTTTTACATGATCTTCCATAGCAAATACAGAAACAGGAAGTTTTACTTTTTCCTTTGGCCCCAAAACCCTTGGAAGTGTACCCAAAAGCATAAGTGGTTTTCTTACGGGTGTTGTTTTCTCAACAGCTCCATAAGCTCTATCTTTACCTGCGATAACCATAGTTCTAACCGATCCTATATATTTAGGAATATCTATTTTATGTATTTTTGATTGATTTGCTGATAGCTCGAAAGGACCATAGAATCTAACCATTGGTTTAAATCTATTAGCCTTTTTACTTCCTCCTTCTTCATCGAATTCGCCTCCTCCACCAATAGCAAGAAGACGTTCCAAATCTCCACCATAGGCTCCAATAACCCAATCGTAAATATCCCATGTTTTAACTCCCAACGCTTCCTTTGCATAGAAGTGGTTCCATGGATCCGGTGTTTCAAATCGAGTTAAATCCAATAAGCCCTCGTCTACCATAGCAATTGTGTAAGTCATAGGCTTTCCGGTTTTTTCCTTAACTTTTACACTAACAACCGATTCCGATTGCAGTACATCAGGCATTGTAATTAATGGATAAAGATGTGTTAATGGGTCTTCAATTAATATTGGAATAACACCATAAAGTCTTATAGGTAAATCATTAGCTGTTTGAGCATGAGGTTGAATAAGAGTAACATTAACATAAACATTTGGAGTCATTTCTTTAGTAGCAATAAACGAGTAGTTTGTAGTTCCTTTATTACATTCAAGCCAACTTGTTTGAATTACTTTTGAACCGCTTTCTATTGAAATTAAGGCTCTTCCGCCCTCACTTGTAGGAATTGTAAGATTAACGGCTTCACCAACGTTATATTTTTCTCTGTCAGCATTAAACATTAACATTGCAGCACCATCTCCGCCTTCTCTTTGAGCTTTTCCTGCCCATCCCGGCCAATCAATAAAAACAACTATTGAAGATGAATGTCCGGTTACTTCGTCATAAGCCTTAATTAAATATCTTCCCCAATCGGGATAATTTACTCTTACAGAATAATCGGCTTTTCCATTTTTGGCATAAACCTTATCTGATTTAATTAAAGTCATGTAATTTCTACTTGAATAAGAGGAGTAACCATCTGCCTGGTCGTACCACCATCGCCAATCCAGTTTATAAAATTCCATTTTAATTCCATGCATTTCCTTTACAGGTTTTCCGTTCACATCAACAACAACCATTTGAATTGTGTGAGATGTATCTGTAAGTAACATGTTACGAGCTTTGTCGCCTTTTGGTGCTTTTAAACCAACATAAGAATTGTAGGGATGATATGGTTTTGAAAACTGATCTATACTGAAATCTCCACCCTGTTCAAAAACTTTTGTAATAAAAGTCGCTTTAAGTTTTCCGGGAGAACTTTCGCCGGTACTAAAAGAAGCCGTAACATTTGCACATCCGTTTTCATCTAAATCGGAATCAAAAATAGTTGAAGATTCAGAATAGAAATATTTTGTTTGATCGTCGAAAATAAAGTCTTTATATTTTTCAAAATAAGTTGGAACAGGAGAAAGAACCACATCTACTTTAGCTTCCAGATTTTTAGCCACTGCCCCATGTAACCATTTAACCTCAAGTTTTCCGGATGATTTAGAAGACTTAAAAAGCTCTTTATCAGGGAATTCGAAATTAATTTTTAACCTATTTGGTTTAATCGTCTCTATGCTAAGAATCTTGTTAAACTTAAGGCCTCCAACAGAAATACTAGTCCACCAACCGCCGGTTGGTGCATCAGAATCGGTAGATAAACGAAAATGATAAAATCCGGTTTTATTTTTTGTTTGAACCAGTCGCTTAATAAGTTGACCTTGTGGGTTTTTAAATTCTAAAATTACAGGATGTTCTTCGGGAACTTTTTCTCCACTTTCTTCTAATACAAAAGTTAAGTAAATTGAATCGCCCGGTCTCCAAATTCCTCTTTCACCATAAATAAATCCTTTGGTACCTTTTTCAACTGAAACTCCTGAAATATCGAAACGGCTAAGTGAATTAGAAGCTCCATCGTAAAGTTTTAAATAACCTTTTTGTTTTCCATCAGTAGCAACCAAGAAATAAGGTTCTTCCGCTTTTTCAATAAATGCAACTCCTTCGCTGTTAGTAGTTGCCTTTCCAACTAGTTGCTGAGTATAGTCAAAAATCTCAATTGCTACACCGGATTTTGGCATTGCAGTTTTTAAATCTGTAACAAAAGCATAAATAGATTCGTTATTTCCGCGTTTTGCAATAATTCCCAAATCTGAAGCTATAATATTCTTTGATACTGATCTTCTTCCTCCATAATAAGCATCCTTACATGGATCGTCTCTATCATTCCAATCGTAATAATAACCGTAATAATAATCATCAAATCCATCCCAATATGATGCTTCAAAATCCTGAGTTTCCCAAGCCGGAGTAATATCTTTTAAATCGTCAATTTCTTCCTCTGTTTCATCGTCTTCTCCACAATTGTAAAGAGAATGTTGTTTACGAAAGCCAATTGTAACACGATAAATGGCTCCAGGTTCGGCTTTAATTAATTCATCCAATTTTAGTGAAAATCGATTCCATTTACCTAAGTCTGCAAGACCTTGATCATCAAGACGTACAGTTTTTCTTAGAACAGGTTTCCCAACCCTTTGCAATTGGTATTCGCCATCGAATTCGTTTACCTGCAAAAACTGAGTTATGTTATTCTCATAAATCCTAACAATCTGTATATCAACAGCAGCAAGATTTACAGCTTCAAAAGGTACAATTAATCCGCGATCCGATGAAGGCAGAATAACTCCATCGTTTACAAATCTAACAGCAGGCAAAATCTTTTCGAAAACTATTTCCATTTTCTCTGCTTTCTTAAGTCTTGATCCAAGTATATTTTTAATTCCTTCTTCAACATTAAGAGTATAAGTTCCATCCAAATGATAAGAAGGATAGACCTTAATGAGATTATCTTCAACAATATACCTAAGATTAGAAACTCCCGAAAGTCTAACTAGGCCGTTAACATATTGGTTTTCGTTTAATGGATCCGAAAATTGAAGCTGCAAATATTGTTCAGGTGAATGAATGACTTTAGCTTCCATAAATTTAAAGTCGTATATGGAAGGGATTTCAATTGGAATTTTTCCTGTTTTATCAATATTCATTGCCTCACCATTCCATTCAATAACAACCTCGGAAGCCTTTTCTGAACGAGATATACTATCTATCTCGAAAGAATGTTTTTTATAATTTTCTGATGGTATCCATTTTATTTTTAACATTTTTCCATTTTGGTAAGCTTTAACTGATTTTTGAAGAACATCTGTATCTTCAACATCGGCTGTAAATACAGTGCCATAAACCTTTTGCCATTGTAATTTCTTTTTGTCAATGGTTTTTTGTTCATTAATTTGAATTTCAAAATTTTGTTTTATGGTTTCAAATTTAAAATTAAAGTCTTTTAAACTCTCATCAACCCGGGCAACTTTACTAAGGTGAAACTGTACAACAAATTCCTTTCCTGATTGCAAATCGCCTTCGGGAATAAACTCAACCGTATTATCGTCGAACCACTCAGTTTTTCCTTTAACGCCATCAACTTCAATTAATCCTGCAGGTAAGTTTTTTTCCTGTATTTTAGTAGCTAAATCGGAAACAAGCCTAATTTTTATGGTCGACTTTTTTGAAACAACTCCGCTGGTATAAGCTGAAATATATTTTGCAAACTCAGGATTATTGGAAGTAATAGGAACAGCCTCAGATTTCTTAGTAAAAACAAACAATAAAACAATAATTATTGCAAGAACTGCGCCGCCTCCTACAAGGATTAGATTTCTTTTCTTCATGGTTTTCAGAGTATAAGGGTTGAAAAAATTACATTTTTATAAACGTACAATATACAGAAAAATTGAATTGATATTAAATTTTTAAGACTTTTTTTTAAAAAGACTTTTTCTAAAAAAGTAATGTTCCTCACGCCCTATCTACATAACAAAACTGCCAGAGCAATGGAAAAAAAATTAAAAAAAAAAGTCTAATCCCGTTTTTTACCTTAATTTTGCACATTCAAACATTAAATCTTTATAATTATGAAATTAAAATTAATGGCAGTATGCCTTATGGCTTTTATTATTTCTGCAAGTGCTCAAGATTTGAAAGGCTTTATTAAAGATAAGGCCAACTCTTCAGTAAAAAAAACCGGAAAGAAACTTGAAAAAGAAGCCGGAAAAGAAATTGATAAAGAAACAGATAAAGTTGTTGATAAAGAAATTGACAAACTTAAGAACAAAAAATCTAACAATGCTGCCTCAGATAGTACAAGTACTGAAACACAAAACATTGAAAGTGGAAATCAGGAAAATGATAATATGCTTCCTATTTTTGACAAAGGAAACCCCGCAAAATATGAAAACGCTTATTCTTTTGACGGCTCTTTTACAATGTTAATGCAATCGTGGGACAAAAAAGGTAAGGAAGAAGACCCAATTGAATATGTTTCTTATTTCTCAAACGATGCAAGCAATGTAGCTTTTGAATTTATTCCTGCCGATAAGAAAAAAAACAATAATGAAAAATCGCTTTTTATTTACGATTATAAAAATAAATCAATGATAATTGCCGGAAACGATGGCGAAAGTAAATCGGGTTTGGTAATGGCAATTCCGGAAGTTGATGAATCTGAATTGGAAAACGAAGAAAATGAAACAGATAATGAAGATTTTAAATTTACTAAAACCGGAAAAACAAAAACTATTTTAGGATATTTGTGCGAAGAATATTACTACAAAGATAATGAAGAGGAAGTTTCTATGTGGATAACAGACAAATTACCCCTTGATAGAAAAAAACTATATGGAAATTTGGAAGGTTTTAGTATGGCAAGTGCAAACACACTTTCACCTAATGGTTTTTTAATGGAAATGGATTCAAAAAATATTGATAGTCAGGAAAGGTCTCACATGATCGTTACTTCTATTAATCCTGAAAAAAAGACGGATATTTCTATTAAAGACTATCAGTTAATGAATATGGGCTCAACAAAAATGCCCGGTATGAAATAAAAATTACTAAAATGAAAGTGTTTTTTAATGGCAGTTTTATTGAAAAAGAAGATGTAAAGATTTCCCCTGACGATAGGGGATTTCTTTTTGGAGATGGAGTTTACGAGGTAATTAGATCGTATAACGGGAAATTTTTTATGTTTTCTGAACACATCTCAAGGTTAAATTATAGTCTGAAAGAACTTAAAATCAATTATTATGAAACCGATAAACTTGAAAAAATTGCCAAAGAGCTTTTAAAGTTAAATTCTTTCGAAAACATAGATGCAACAGTTTATATTCAAATTACCAGAGGTGTTGCAGTTAGAAGTCTGAAATTTCCGGGCGGTGATATAATGCCTACAGTTTATATTACCCTTAACAAATTAAACGAACATTACTACAGTTATAAAAACGGTATTTCAGCATTTCTTGTCGATGATATTAGATGGAAACGTTGCGACATAAAATCGGTTAATCTATTAGCTAACGTTATTGCTCACAATCAAGCTATTGATAATGGTTCAGAAATAGGACTTTTTGTTAAAGACGGAATAATAACGGAAGGAACTCATGTTGGGGTTTTTGGAGTTAAAAATGGTAGTCTTATTACTCATCCTGCCGGCAAGGAAATTCTTCCTTCAATTACAAGAAAAGTTATTTTCGATTTGTGTATAAAACTTGAAATTCCAGTTTTGGAACAAGCTATTAACCCGGAAAATGTTTTTAACTTAGATGAGCTTTTTGTTGTGGGAACAAGTCCTGAAATTGCCCCTGTTATTTCCTTAAACAAAATACCAATAGCAAACGGCAAACCTGGAATAATAAGTATTAAACTACAAAACGCTTTCAACAAATTAATAAAAGGAATATAAATTACAACTTTTCATCCCTTGCCATTTCTCTAAGAAGTTTATAATGGAAAATTATTATTATTGCAATGGAGCCGAAAAATATAAAAACACCTTTTGCGTCGCCCCAATCTTCAACATTAACATAGAAACCATAGCCCATTAAGTACAAAGAATCATAGAAAAATAATTTATTGACATATTCTTTTTAACTCTTTTGCAGCTTTTTTATCACCCATTTCGGAGGCTTTTTTCCATTCTCTACAAGCCAATTCGGTATTTCCATCAAGTTCATAAATTAATCCTCTCAGGAAATAGAATCTGGAATCGTCGGGGTCTATTTCTATTGCAATGGTTACGGCTTTTATTGAAATTTCATAAACACTATATTGATTAAAAGCAATTAAGGCAAGTTGATAATACGATTCGGCATCGGCATTTTTTAATTTCACAGCCATTTCAAAATCTTCAAAAATAGATTGATACATTTCTTCTCCTTTCCATAAATTACTGCTTACGCCTCTAAAAAAATAGCTGTAAGCATCTTCTAAGTCAAGTTCAATAGATTTGGTAAAAGCCGCTACAGCTTCTTTGTACATTTTCTGCTCATAAAAGGCAGAACCTTTGTAGAACCAAGGTTCCGAATTTTCTTTATCTAAAGCTATTGCCTTATCTAATTCTATTACAGATCGAGAATACGACTTCATGTAATAATAAACCAGTCCAATGCCCAAATGAGCCTCTGCGCTGGTGCTGTCTAAAACCAAAGCCTGATTAAAATCATACAAAGCTGATTTATCGTTTCCAAGGTACATTTGTGCCCAACCTCTACCGGTAAGCATTTCGGCATCCTCAGGTTCTGCCTCAATTCCCAAAGAAAAGCTCATTAAAGCATCGGGATAAAGTTCTAATTCCATTTCACACCAACCCAAATAATAGTAATAATCTGAAATATAGACTGTTTCCTCCTTTATTTTCTTCAAAACCTCATAAGCTTTACCTACATTGTCAATCAGAAATAGATTAATTCCGTAATACTGCATACAGACAGTATCATTAGCATCAATTGCCAAACACTTTCTGAACAAAGAATCTGCTTGCTCAAATAAATCAAGGTTAAAATAAGTTATTCCAAGATTTCTGTAAGACCCTGCAAAATCGGGATTCAATTCAATACATTTAGAAAAGTAGTATTTTGCGTTTTCAAAATCGCTTTTACAATTATTAAGAATACTACCCTGGGCAAAATATCCCGGCATAAAATCCGGAAAATGCGACACCAAAGAATCGGTAAGGAAAAGTGCTTCCTTACATAAACTGTCCTCTGCCAACCAGGATGCTCTAATGTACATTGCAAATTCAGAGTTTGGGGCAAGGCTTATTATTTCCTGTTCAATTTCTTCAATACCAACCTTATTACTATTGTTAAAATACCCGTCAAAAAGTTCCCGGGCTTTTTCGTACTTGTTTTGAGCAAAAATTACAGTAGATAATAAGGTGAAAAAATATAATATTGCAATTTTCATTTAATAGTAGTTTTTATTAGGCCATTAAATTTGGCCCAACCGTAAAGATATTTTTTTATTTCTAAAATTAAAAAACCGGGGTCTTTTTTTCCGTTTCTTCTGGCAATAACTGCATTTTTTTCAATAAGCAGGTTGATAACTCCGAGAGTATAAAATAATTCAGGGTCATAATCTTCGTTATACCCCGGATTAAGCCAAAAGACAGTCATTGAGTATTCGTTTTTCGAAAAATAATCAATTGTTTTTAATACCCCGGGAGAGTAATCCATGCTGCATAGGATTATTTCAGGTTTTTCAATAGTTACAATTTCCCCAATAAATTTTTTTCTTTTGGCAGCGGCAACATTTACCAGAAATACCTCAATGTATTCGTTTTCGGTAAGAAAGAGTTTTCTAAGTCGTTTTCCTGTTTTTACTTCTCTTCCAAAGAGCTTGCTCCAGAGATATGACTTTCCGGATCCGGATTTTCCTAAAAGACCAATTACAAGATTTTTATTCACCTGAAAGTTTTTTTATAAAAATACAAAATTATTTAACTTTCATAGAATATTATTCTTCTATTTTTTCAATAAAAATTTTATTGGCCTAATTTTTTAGGTTCCGATTTATTGCTTTTATTGATTAATTGGAGATCAAATTTTGTTATCTGGGATTCTGAAGAACAAAATTCAACAATTCATCTTTGTAGTTACCATTCTCGAGCAGATCAAATACTTTTCCGAAATTATTAATATCATATACCCGCATATAGGCAAATTTTGCAAATTGCAATCTGGTATATGGATAAGTGAAATCACCTAAAACACTAATAATATGCCTTGTTAGTAAAGTTTCATTTTCAAAAACACTCTTTGCATTGGCAAGCTGTTTTTTAGAATCCATTTCCTTTGGTACTTTTGCTTTTGCCTTAATAAAATCTTTGGAAGACATAGGATTACTACCAACCACACGACCTTTATAACCAGGCAGAATATTTTTATCAAAATTGGTAGAACCTCCATTATTCACAGAGAAGATTTCATAAGAAGGTTTTCCAACAATTATTGGCACCGATTTAACTTTCTTTATCACAAAACCTTTTTTTTTCTTTTTCACACATAATGAGAATTCATTACCCGCCGGCAGTAGCCTCAAATCCTTATTGACTCGGCCTAACAACGAATCCTCGAAATATATTTGCACATAACAATTGTCGCCATAAATATTTTTTGCAAAAACAACGCTTGCCAATTCAGTATTTTGGTCTATACCATTTACAACTAAACGAAATTTTAATCCTTTTTCACTAAATACTGTGAGATTAGAATATTGGCTGAAAGAATTTCCGGCTATAAAAAACAAGAATACAAACATAAATACTTTACGCATAACAATAGATTTTTTTTGTATTTGCAAAAATAGTACCATCCGGGAATTTATGAAATTCTTTTTTGTTTTCTTCATTCGAATGTTTGATTGGGGGGGTGGTTTGTCAAGTTTATTTTGTTCAGGCAGCAGGAAATAATTCAATATAATCATTACTTATCTCTTTTAAGAAATCATCTCCATCTATGAAGTATTTTGTTGGATAAGGATGTGTCTCAATTACAGGATACTTAATGTTTATTTTCGAGTATAATTTTAAATTTTCAAAAATATTATCGCCAAATTGATCGGATACTAATAATAAATCAATATCAGACCATGCATGAGTTGTTTCTCTGGCTGCAGAACCGAACAAAAATACCTTATAAAATTTCAGGCCATTTAATTGACAATCTTTTATAAATGATTTTGCCGTATTTATTGCACTTTCTCGAGTAACCATTTTCTTAGTATATTTGTTTCATCAATCATTGCATTTGTAAATGACTTATTGCAAATGTTATTCAGTTTTGTCAAATAATCAGGATATCTTCCTTCCAATTGAAATCTATTTAAGCTTAAGAGAAACTCACTCATTTCATCATTTAGTTTTATTGGGGTTGCTGAAATCAAATAATTTAAATTATGGGTTCTTGGAGGTACATTTCCTTCATTACTCTTTATCCATAAGGCTTTACAAATTTTTTCAATCACTAAATGTGCAAAAAACAATGATTGTAAATAATTTCTGCCTTTAAACAAAGTCTCAACAGCTTTCCAGTCATCATTAGCTTGCAAAAGCCAAAAATCTATATGCTCTTTCTTTGTTTTCATATAACAAAGTTAATTCTTTTTTTAATAAGACAAAAATCAATCAGAAAGCCCAAAATCATCTTGAAAAAATTGACTATTTATTTTGTTCTTTTTACTTCGCCCACCCTACCTGATAAGCGTAGGAGGGTTCTTTTGCCTTCGGCGTTCTTTTTGTTCGTCAGACTTTTGGGGACCGGTTTTTAAAAAAGAACTTTTGCCCATATGCAGCATTTTAAAATAATTATCGTCTTTAGAATGAAAACAACAATAATTTGTAACAAATAAAGGACATAATCGTCATACTATAAACAATTAAAAACTAGAATTATGAAAACGATAAAATTTTTAACCGCCCTACTCTTTACTTTTTGCTTAGCAACTAATTCCTTTGCAGGAAATAACCCCAACAAAAACCAAAAAAAGATATTCAACAAAATCGGACAATACTTAAATTTTTCAAATATTGAAAACACAAAAACCGATCTTTCATTTGTTTTGGTAGAAATAGAAATAGGACCCGATGGTCAATTAGTTGTAAAAGAATCTTGTGGAAATCCGGGATTACAAGATTACGTAACAACCCAAATAGAAAAAATTAGGTTAAGTGGCTCTGAAAATATTATAGGACAAACTTTTCAGTATAAAATTGAATTTCAGGAGTAATGTTATACAATAGGAATTCCTTATTTTTTGGGGGGCTAAATCAGCCTCCCTTTTTGTTTCTAATAAAGACAGGGTTCTGAGTAGAAAATTTGTAAAAATTAATTAACAAAAACAAATGCCCCATCTCTTTCAACATAATGAACCCTATTGGCATAAAGGGGATTTTTTAACCATTTTTCCGCTAGGTAAGTCTTAACAGAACTGTCGAGTATTATTTTTTTGAAAAGGAAAATAGAATCAATTTTTTCGGGAGGTAAATATACATTTCCGCTAACCAAAATGTAATCTGTTTTTATTGGTTCCGGGAGGTTTTTCGGAAGCATAGCACCATTGCCTAACCTGTAAATTAAGGTATTATTCCAAACAAAAAAGTTTTCAATTTTCTTCAAATTGTCGTTAATTCTTTCCAAAGAATCATTGTATGAATGAATTTTATAATCATTAATGCCGGAAACTAATCTGTGTTTAGAAATCTGAAAATCGTATTTCTCTAAAGGAAAGTTCAAAGAGTCGGCAAAAAATATTGCAGTTCGTCCATCCGTAAAGTTAATAAGGCTGGTTCCTCTAATCGCATAAACAGTAAAACTATGATTGTTTTCCAGATTAACCCTTCTTAACCCAATATCGACAAAGAAAAAAATTGCAATAAACAAAGAAGCAAAAATCATCCATCTTTTCTTAAGCAAAGCGTAAGTGGTTATTAGAATTATTAACCCATAAAAACAAAAAGTTTGAATAAGAGAGAAATAAATTCCACCTGAATATGAGAATGGAATGGCTTCAACAATTTCTACGGCCTTAATCATTAACTGTGCTGAAATAGATAATAACCAACCAAGAGCCTCATTTACAAACGGAACAAAGGAAAAAACAAATAAAAGAAAAGCCAGATATAAAATAACTGCTGCAAGTGGAATAACAAGCAGATTTGTTAAAAAAAACATATTGGGGAACTGATTGAAGTAATATAGTGAAATTGGCGTAGTGCCCAATTGTGCTGCTAAAGAAACTGTAGTTAATGCCCAAAGTTTATCGGCATAT